>CAYGYP010000018.1:0-11328 GCA_964354115.1 uncultured Candidatus Bathyarchaeia archaeon
CCACAGCAACCATCAACAGAAACGACGCCGCCGAAAGGAGAATGTAGAAGAGTACCTTAGAGGCCAGCCACTCGATCTTGGTGAGAGGAGTCAACGACAACTGCTTGAACAGCTTTATCCTCTTATACTCCGAGGAAATGCTCACGAGAGAAAACATCGGGCTCACCAGTATCGAAAAACCGATCAACCCCGGAACCAGAAAATCAATGTACTTGGTCACCTGAGAATTGGCCGTAGTCTGGGTTACGCCTATGATCGGTGAACCGTGGTAATATCTTAGGTTAAGCCAGTTTATCACTCCCGTAACCGTTCCGCCCACGATGGCGCTCGAGCTTTGGGAAGGGTTACCATAGACCGTCACGTTGACAGGCTTGCCGCCTGTGTAGTTCGCCGAGAAATCCGAGGGGATGATTATCCCGTCGGACGCAGAATGAGCCGAGAGATATTGCGAGAAGTTCTCTGAAGAACTCACCATTACAAGGCTAACTGTACCTGTGCTGTTTAGCGCTTGCACGAGGGAGCTGGAGACCTGGCCAATGTCTCGGGTGTCTTGGTTCTGAACGTAGACCGTGATTGTCCCCGAAGAACCTGACGAGAAAATAGCGCCGAAAATGAGTATGAGAATCACTGGGAATATCAGACCGAAGAACAATCCTGCCGCATTTCTCAGGTATCCGCGACCAAACAAGCGAAGATCAGAAGCAATTCTTCGTATACTAGCCATCCGTCCTAGCGCCTCCCCTGATCACGTGAATTATTACCAGTGTTCTCAGGTTTGATCTCTCCCTTCTCATCGATGGTCCCGCTCACAAGTCTAACAAAAACATCATCCAAACTGTCACGACGAGTGTGAATATCACGCCAGTCGAGTCCAGAATGCTCGACAGCCTCAAGAGCTGTCAACGCATCATGCTTTTGACTGATCCTAATGCTAACCAAACCCTTGCTGCTATACCCAACCTCCAGATTTGTGTTCGCCCTGACATAAGCGGCCAACTCCTCGGTTCCGTGGATTTCCAACCTCTCCCCCGAACCATGAGTTTCAATGATATCCTCAGAAGTTCCCATCGCCACCACACGCCCATGATTCATGATAGCCACTTGGTCGGAAAGCTGCTCAGCCTCATCCAAGTAATGAGTAGTCAGAATCACCGTCCTCCCCTTACTCTTCAACCGCCTTATCACATCCCAAATCGCCCTTCTCGCGTTCGGATCAAGCCCCGTCGTCGGTTCATCAAGGAAAAGAAGCTCAGCAGAATTCACAAGCGAAAGCGCAAGACCCAACTTCTGCTTCTGCCCGCCAGAAAGATTCTCAAAAAGCACACCAGCCGAATCCTCCAGCACAACTTCCTTCAAAATCTCATCCGCGTCGACGCTGACACCAAAAAGATCCGCGTAATATTCCACCGCCTCCCTAGGATTCGCCTTATCAAAAAACGTGAAATCCTGCGGTATAACCCCGATCCTCTTGTGAAGCACGTAGCCGCTTCCCCACGGATCAATACCCAACACCTTCACAGCGCCTTCATCTCTCTTCCGCAAACCCTCCAAAATCTCTATCAGCGTCGTCTTACCCGCACCATTAGGACCCAGAAGAGCGAAAACCTCGCCCTCATTGACCGAAAACGAAACCCCATCAACCGCCTTCACATCGCCATACGACTTCTTCACAGAAGAGATTTCAACCGGAATCATTCCAACCACAACCCTACCAAGCCATCTCCTTCACAAAACTCTTGGGACACTACTGTTCTGCGTGAAGGTGCGCAATGTTGGAAATATAGTTTTTGGATAGCAGCTGGGAAATTGTCGAGCGTGTGGTGTGGCTACGCTGCTCTCAGGTGTCATTTGAAGCTCAGTTCAAAGCTGATGGGTACTCAAAAAGGATTAAGCACCACGAAAGCTTGCGCTTAAATCCAAGCCTGGAAAGGATAGGAAAAGGTTTTTAGCTCAACACAATAGTAGAAACCGGTTGTTCAAGCATGGCCTTCTGTCTCAAGATGGAACAGGCATCAAGGAAAAGAGGATCTAACATCGTTTTGGCCTTGGATTTTCCTTTTGAGAAACCCGAAAATCGTGCGAGCCTTTTTGCCAAGGCAGATCAAGTTTTGGATGCGGCTTATCCGTATCTTTGCGCTGTGAAGTTTAATCATCATCTGGTTCTCCCATTAGGCACGTTTGACGGCGTCAAGAAACTCGTGGAGAAGGCTCACGAGGATGGGTTAATGGCCATAATGGACTGCAAGGTAAACGATATTGGCGCCACGAATCAAGCCATCGCTGAGTACTACTATGCTGCCGGTTTTGACGCCTTAATTGCTAACCCCTTCATCGGCTGGGAAGAGGGCCTGAAGCCGATTTTCGATGTTGCAGGTACATTAGGTCGCGGCGTGATTCTCCTCGTGTACATGAGCCACAAAGCAGCAGTTGAAGGCTACGGACAAACAATCATCGAGGCTGAGAGTGGCACGAAAATGCTTCAGTACATATCTTTTGCCAAGAAAGCTCTGAAATATGGTGCGGACGGGGCAGTCGTGGGCGCAACCTATCCTGAAAAGATAAGAGAAGTGCATGAGATACTTGGAGAAAAGGTTCCGATATACTCACCAGGAATAGGCGCTCAAGGTGGAAAAGCCCAAGAAGCCCTTAAAGCAGGTGCTCGCTACCTGATTGTCGGAAGGGAGATAACCCTCTCAGAGGGCCCAGCAGAGGCAGCAGAGAAAATCAGAGACCTGACCAAATCTGCTACATAGATTCACGGTCAAAGGCGATCAAACATTCCTAGCGTATGTACTGAGATTCTGTTTTGTTTCCTTTCTGTGCTAGTATGGTGTACCCGTTGACCCAATTCTTATGATAGTAGCTTGTGAAGATGGCCTTTTCGAGACTTATGATCTGGAAGGCTCTCAAGAGACTGCGTAGCTCCTGAAGAGTGAAGTGGTGACCAAAATGAAGAATTTTACCATCTTCGTCTCTGACCGTGATTGTGCCCAATTCGCTCGTGATCTTAAGGTCGTTTATGTATCTCTTCCTGTAGACCAGATTTTCCCATGTTCTGCCAAATTCCTCAATGAAGACGCAGCCAAACGGCTTAAGGACTCTGTCAACTTCTTTCATTATACGTGGCCTTTCGATCTTAGAGACTAGAGTAAGAACGCCCAGCATCGTGACCGCATCAAAAGAACCGTCTGGAAAACATAAGCTTCGGGCATCGTTAATGACAAAGTTTATTCCTTCGTGGATTCCGCGTGATTTCGCCTCTTGCAGAGCCAGCTTAAGTTGTATTCTGTCTGAGTCGATACCAGTTACGTCAAGATTGTTCTCATGTAGGAAAAAGCAGGCTCTTCCATACCCACAGCCGAGTTCCAAGACTGCTCTTGCCGATTTACCTTTGAGAAAACTAACAAGCTTTGCGGGCAAAGGAATAGTGTAGGGTTTCCTTTCACCGCAAGACTTCATCTTCCACGTCTTTCCCAAAGCTCTTTCTTGAGCAGATCCCTCACTGACGATCTGATCGCCGAGCTTCGACTCGGGTACATGTTCCCTCTTACAAGCTCGTCTAAACCTTCCAGGTAAGCTTCAGGCAGCAAGACTGTTACAAGCTTCATTCAGATGCTCCCCCTAAACATATTAAGCATAAAACATGCTGCAAATATAAAACTTGACTTGGCATCAGACCCTTCTGACATCTTGCCTCACACTTGAACATCACACATATTGTCCCGCAAATTCTGAAGATTGTTTCTGATGGCAAATCATAAATCGCGAAACAGCACAGCAATAAGCCAGTTAGAAGGTGCCGATTATGTCTGAAACATTCGACCCCAAAGTGTTTGTCGATGCCGAGGTTGAGAGAACGAAGAAAAGCATCAGCAAAGACAAAGCCTTAGTGGCTGTTTCAGGCGGCGTTGACAGCACGACTTGTGCTGTTTTGACGCATAGGGCCATAGGGAAAAACCTTGTCTGCGCAATACTGGATGACGCTTTCATGCGCGAAGGCGAACCTGAACATGTTGCCAAAGTCCTTTCAGAACCACCGTTCAACGTGCCTATGAAAATAGTCGACGTTCGCGATCGTTTCCAGCATGCCATGAAGGGCTTAAGAGACGCAGAGGAGAAGCGGAAGATGTTCCGCGCAACTTTCTATGAAGTCCTGAGTGAGACAGCTAGGAAGGAAGGCTGCAAAATTCTGGTTCAAGGCACTATTCGCGCGGATATCATGGAAACCGTGAGCGGCATAAAAACCCAGCACAACGTTCTGGAGCAAATGGGCATAAACACGATGGAAAGCTTCGGCTTCAAAGTCGTCGAGCCTCTTGTGGCTTTGTTCAAAGAACAGGTCAGAACGGTGGCAAGATACTTAGGGTTGCCAAAGGAATTCTCTGAGAGGCAGCCCTTTCCAGGACCAGGCTTGTCAGTGCGCGTGGTCGGCGAGATCATGGCGGACAAGCTTGAAACAGTGAAGAAAGCAACAGCCATCGTTGAAAGCGAACTTGCCAAGCTTAAGCCAAGTCAATATTTTGCCGTGATCCTTGACGATGAAGCTTCAGAAGAAGCTAAAACTGCGCGCTTGCAAGAGACTGCGGCACGACTGCTGAACGTCCCGTCTAGAAGCGTTGAGGCGAAAATCTTCAGGGACAAGGCCACAGGAGTGGAGCGGGGGAAAAGGCGTTACGGCGATATCGTCGGCTTGAAGGTCCAAGCCGTGGGCGGTCAACTTCACCAGGCAGCTGTCCCAAACGTCGTTGCGCTTCAAGCAAAAATAATCACTGAAAACCCTGCTATCACACGGGTCTTCTATGCGATCAAAGATTCAGGCGAGAAGAAACCTTATGTTGTAGGCATAAGAGCCGTTCAGACCAGGGATTTCTTGACTGCGAGTGTTTCGGAAATTCCTTGGTCAACATTGAACGACACTGCAGTGAAGATTGTCGAGAAATGCCCGAAGGTATCATCGGTATATTATGACGTGACTCCTAAACCGCCTGCAACTATCGAGATGGAGTAGCAAAGAACGACTGAGCTAGTCAAAGATTGAATTCGGACAAAGACAAAGAAGACAGGTCGGAGCCACGCTGCCTCGGCACAAAGTACTAATAGGGTCGCTAGGACTATCTTACCGAGTTCTTCAACTGTGACCAATCATGTTTCGGGTAAGAGTGAATAAGATTGAATCGATTCGGGACTTAGACGGTAACCTTGGCAAGCGCATAGAACTGCTTGAAGACAGAGAGATTCCACGTTTTGCAGTCAGGCCGCAATCCGAAGAGGCCCAAGTCGTACAGGATGTCCTTCAAGCACTGCAACAGCAAATGCCGATGTTCGTGCCGAAGGCGCAGCTAGCCATTCCAAAGATTATCCTGTTCTTAACTGAGCAGGAATATGAAAGCCTCGGCATAGAATTTGACGTTAACCAGGTCTACGACATAACGCTGGAAAACCAAGCCATAAAGTTCATGAAAACTGCATGATCTCTTCTCTCGCCTGCCTTAAAGCCAGATGCTTCGGATGAAAAGACAGCACAAACATCATGTTTCGCAAGGTAATGTAGATCTCCTGTGCGTTTGACATTTCACCGTTGTTGCAGTAGATAGGGATGGGTTCCTCATCACCATGCTTATAATAAACGTATATAGGCTTGAATTTCTTCCTGAACATTTTAACCTCAACATTCATCTTGAGCAAGCCTGCCATTTTCTCAGCTGCCATGCTTACTGGTTTCAGCCGAGTTTCTCGAGAGGCGTAACTGGAAGCGTAAACCAGCAACTTTCCATTTTGAAGGTCGAGCATATCCTCCGCCGAAACTTGCACTGTCAGGAACGCTTTTAAGAACAGCGTCGAATCAACATACTCGCACCGTGGAGAGAGACGGGTTAAAGTGACCGCTGCTGAACCGAAATCAATAGTCGTATTCGAAAGTGGTGGTTCCTTTGAAGGTTAGAGCCCACGTGCTCGTGAGTGGCAGAGTGCAAGGCGTCTTCTTCAGATCCGAAACGAGTCTTCGAGCCAAAAGGCTTGATGTTGTAGGCTGGGTCCACAATTTGGTCGACGGCAGGCTTGAAGCTGTCTTTGAAGGAGAGGAAATGAACGTGAAACAGCTCGTAGATTTCTGCCGAAAAGGGCCGCCCGGCGCGAAAGTAGCGAACGTAAACGTCGTCTGGGAGACGTACACGGGCGAATTTCGCAGTTTTGAAGTAGAAAATGGATTACGTTTCTAGAGCTCAAGGCGTTTTCTTAGGTATCCTGAAATGCGATGCTTTTCCAGCGCTTACATATTCCCCGCCCATTCCACGGACCGTGGAAGCTATCTTAGAAAAGTTCTCAGAGCCTAGGAATTGTCGCGGTTTGATGATGACATAATCGTCCTTTTCTTCGAAGCTCAGCAGGTCCTCCAGATCATCTGGAAACGCCATCTTCACGTCCTCTAGGGCTTTTGACTTCTCTACGGCTTGGGGCAAAGCATACGAAATCGGCGGTGCAGCTATCGGCCGAGTGATCTGCGAAACCGCAATCGACTTGAGTGACGCTGAAACCTGGCGCAGATCCTCCATAATCCCATTCAGTATCACGACAAGCTCTTCAACACGTTTCGTTAAACCTTCGATTTTCTCTTTATCCTCGCTCATAACCGTTCTTCCCTTCAAGTCCTTATTACTTGTCGGATTTATTAATTGTTTTTGACTCTTTTAAACTCGGCAGGAACAGAGGAGCCTTTGCCCACATGATTGAGGTTGACGGAAGCGAAAAGAGCGGAAGCGGCACGATTCTTCGACTGTCTGTGGCCCTATCAGCCATAACTGGACAACCACTGCACATCTTCAACATCAGACAGAACCGACCAGAGCCAGGACTTAAGCCTCAACATTTGGAGGCAGTCCTGACAGCAGCAAGGCTTTGTGATGCTGAACTGAGGGGTGCTGGGCTCAAATCGCGGGAGCTCTGGTTCAAGCCGGGAAAAGTGAAGAGCGGCAGAGTTGAGGCTGACATTGGTACGGCTGGGAGTATTCCGATGTTGCTGATGACCGTGCTTCCCATATGCTCCTATGCTGAACAGCCAGTGCAGCTGCACGTGTCAAGGGGTGGAACAGACGTCTCGCATTCGCCTACGATCAACTATCTGCGTTTTGTGTTCTTGCCAACGCTGAAGCGCATGGGGCTAAGCGCGTCCTTGACGGTTCACAAGTATGGGTACTATCCTAAGGGCATGGGCGACGTAACGGTAACCGTTGAGTCCTGCAAACCGCTCAGGCCGATACTTTTGGAAAGGTTCGGCAAGGTTAAGGCAGTTAAAGGTGTCTCCGTCTGCACTTTCTTGGCTGATAGGAAGGTGGCTGAACGGCAATCAAGAGCGGCAAGAGATTTTTTGAGCACAAAGCATCTTGTGGTGGATATTCAAGTAATGAATGACATGTCTAATCCTCTGCAGAAGGGCAGTTCACTTGTTTTGTGGGCTGAGACAGACACTGGTGCAATTCTAGGCGCAGACTCCATCGGCGAGCTGGGAAAGCCAAGCGAAGCAGTTGGGAAAGAAGCCGCTGAGAAGCTTTTCGATGAGATTTCAGCTGAGCCCACCGTTGACTTGCATCTTGCAGACATGCTCACTCCGTACATGGCCTTGGCAAAGGGCAAGTCTGTGTTCTTGACACGGACGATTTCAGAGCATTTGGAAACGAATATCTGGCTTGCCGGGAAGTTGTTGGGTGTACGATTTACCGTTGAAAAGTCAGGTCGCCTTCACAGGGTGGAGAGGGTTTGCTGATGACCGTTTCGGTTGAGAGTCGCAGAAACAGGCCAGTTGCCTGAAGCTTGAGGTACAAACGAAATGAATGTGGTTGCTCGAAAAAGGCTTGTTCAGGAATACTATTCGCGGAGAGCCAGAGATTACGATGGTCAGAAGATTCGAACCTGGAAGTCGAGACAGGGTTTCGGAGACGAAGTTTTCAGGGGACTCATCAATTCGCTGGAGGGCCTGAAGGGCAAACGCGTTTTGGAAGTCTGCGTGGGAACTGGCAGAACGAGTCTTCCCTTGCTGGAAAAGGTCAAACCATGGCTTGTTGGACTTGACCTGTCAAGAGAAATGCTGAAGGTCGCACAGGCGAAAATATCTGCTTTCAAAGACATATCCAGCTTAATCATGGGCGATGCAGAGCACGTGCCTTTCAAGAGTGGGGTTTTTGATGCGCTGATCTGTACAAGTGCAATGCATTATTTTGTTTATCCTGAGAGGCTCCTCGCAGAGTTTTCAAGAATGCTGCGCAAGAATGGAGTTTTAGTCTTTGGCGATCTGACGTTGCATGAGCTTGACAACCGAGGATTTCTCAATAGACTTGAAAAGACGGTTTCCCGCGTCCATGAGAGTTATTCCAAACCCTCAGAAGTCAAGAGGATGCTTGAGGACAGTGGATTTGAAGTTTCTTTTGCAGACACGGTTGTATACAGCAAACGCTTCGATTACTTGATCAAAGACAAGGCGAGATACTTTGGGGTGAAGCCCGAAGCTGTTAGTGAATGTGTAGAGGCTGCTTCTGTGGATGAGAGAAAACTGTATTCCATAGGCAGTGATGAATTAACCTTGTTTTACACGTTGATCAAAGCAGTCAAGAAGGACGAGCACTAGTGGTGTTATGCGAAGGAAGTCTGTAGGCGCTAGAGTCCGTAGGATCCACGGCGAGAAAACGATGATCCTGGCAAAGAAGCTGAAACTTTTTGAGGGAAAATTCAAAGTCCGAAGTGACCGAGACTTCGTGTACATTCCGCTTGTTCATAAGCCATCAGAAGACGAGTTAAAAGAGCTTACGAGTCAAGTGCCAGACATCGAAGTCTCAACCTGCGCTTTTCCAGAAAAAGCCGAACGCGTGGCAACGCTTGCTGACTTGCTTGATGGCAAGCTGGCTCCGCACCTGATTGCATCTCTGCCTCGGTCGGCTGACGTTGTTGGAAACATAGCCATAATCGAAGTCCCAGCCGAGCTGGAAGCTCATGAGGCCCTCATAGGCGAGGCACTATTAAAAACGAACAAAAATGTTAAAACCGTGCTTGCCAAGGCAGGAGCCGTCTCGGGACCCTATCGGCTGAGAGAGTTTAGAGTTATTGCCGGAGAAGCAAGCACGGTTACCATTCACAAAGAGTACGGCTGCCAATATTACGTAGATCTTGCCAAGGCTTACTTTTCCCCGCGGCTTTCATACGAGCATCACAGAGTAGCATCCCTCGTCCGTGAGGGTGAAACAGTATTGGACCTGTTTGCGGGCGTCGGTCCTTTTGCAGTACAGATTGCGAAAGCACGGGAGAACGTGAAGGTCTATGCTGTAGATGCGAACCCGTATGCGATAGAATTTCTGAAGAAGAATGTCAGGCTTAACAGGGTGGAGGACAAGGTTTTTCCGATTCTGGGAGATGCAGGCGATGTTGTGGAAGAGAAAATATCGGGTGTGGTGGACCGTGTGATCATGAACTTGCCTGAAAGAGCAGCAGAATTCATCAGTGCCGCATGCAAGGCACTGAAGCCTGCGGGTGGCGTAGTCCACTTTTATAGGTTCGTCAAGGCTTCTGACTCGTTGGAGAGTGTGCAGGTTGGTTTCGCCGAGGCTGTTGGGCAGTGTGGGAGAAAAGTCGGAAAAATCCTTTTCTCAAGACTTGTTCGGGCCACGGCCCCCTATGAGTGGCAGTCTGTTCTAGATGTGCAGGTCATCTAGAGCCGTGCTGTCAACGTGATTTTGACCTGTTGCTCCGGGTTTTTCAGCTTGGCCACGATACTCTTTGACAGGTCGCAGGCTGCCTTGTCTGCTTTGATTGCCAGAGTCCTGTTGCAAACATAGTCGCTCTTCCTGATCACTATATCTGTAGGATGAGTCAAAACCAGATGTGAATCGCCAGAAGCCCTCACCAGCTCAGTATCTTTTCCTGCTTCGATCAGGACGGTTAACTTTGCTTCGTTCTTGCACATGATTTCTCTGAACCTTGAATCTAAGTCTGCCAGTGCTTTGTTTGCTGAAACTGCGATGATGCACGTGCCCGTCTTAGAGAGGTTTGGTTCCTTCGTAATCTCAAGTGTTGCCTTATGCGTAGCCTGAATGTTGTCGTGCCCGTAGGCAAGAATGACTTCAGTAGCTTCCATGGCCTGCATCTCTGGGCTACTGCAGAACCAGTTTCAATATTAGCGCATCGTGCCCGATGCCAAAGTAATCTTGTACAAAACCGACTATGCGGAAACTGTGCCTGTAATAGAACGGTACTGCTGAAGCACACAAATAATGAACTTCGGCAAGAACAGTCTTTGCTCCTTTTCGTTTTAAGGCTTCTATCTCCTCGTTTAGAAGCGTTTTCCCCAGCCCTTTCTTTTGGTATTGTTCGGCAACTGCTATATCTTCAAGCACCGCACTGTTTTCTTGAATATCAGCTTGCACGTAGCCAACTACTTTTCTATCGTCAGTAGCAACAAGGGACAAATCGGGATTTTCCCTCAGCTCGCTCAAGACGTGCTCTTTGTATTTCTCCTTCGTTGCATGCGGATTCGCCATCATGGCTAATTCGGAGACGGCAGCCAGATCCTTCATTTGCATTTTCCGAATTGTGACTTTCATGGCTCACTTCTTCCAGGTCAGTTCATTCGAGGATCTCGATTGAATCAACTTTCCCGTCGCTGTCAAGATCAAAACCTTGGATGACCGTGGCAAACGTGTCCTCGGCATGATAGCTCTTGAGGGTTTTCTTCCAGAAGTTCGTCAGGGCTAAGACGCATGCTTTTGTGCCAACTGCCTTGTTTCCAGCCAAGACTATGATCTTTTTGGTGCTGTCCCATGGATTAGTGATCTTTGCGATCAATCCCGCTGTGTCCGCAGTGTAGGCGCGTGAGGTTTTCTTGGAGATCAACCCGCCTAGCAGGAAACCCTGTTCTGAAGGTTGCATGTTGAACCTTATCGGGAGATTCTCATTAACTTCTTGGGTGAGAACGTTTGTGCCTGGGCCGCCGACGAGAATAAGGTTGTTTCTTTCTTCCTTCTCAGCTTTCATGTCAACGTCAAGCTTTATTGCAAATTCGTCAGGCATCTTGGCAAATTGTCCTAGAAAGAACGTTAAGTGGGAAGCGTAGTGTCCGTCTCTTGCGCTTGTCTTGAAAGGACCGTGCGGCGTTGGACTGCCGACGACGATTTTTCCTTCGAACGTTCCATCTTGCTTGACGAATTCTTTGAAGAACTCTTGGATCTGCTTGTCCATGCTCAAGAGTGACAGTTTTCTTATCGTCTTGTATTCCTGTGGAAGCTCTATGCCATATGCTGGCGAAACCGGCTTGTAATACCTTGCAATCGCTCCCTTCTTTTCCTCTTC
>CAYGYP010000018.1:11428-13508 GCA_964354115.1 uncultured Candidatus Bathyarchaeia archaeon
TTTCTTGTCCATATACGCTCATGAGCATAAAACATGCATCCATTATTAAAATTTTTATTACGGTAGCTTTGAGGGTCAGGGGTGGTCACCATTATAAGATCTTTCGTAACGCTTGTCAGAAACCGACGGTAATTTCCGGCACAAACCATACCGTCGTGGGTCAAGAATTTGAAAAACTTTTTAGAACTGAGAATCTTCTCCTAAAAATCCTTATTACCGCCGAAGAAGCTTGAATGTAGCCTACAGAAACGAAAGCCAAACAATGAGGCCTAGAAATGTGCGGAATATTCGGATGCATTTCGAAGGATGGAAACGTTGCGCCCACAATTCATGCAGCTTTGAAGAGACTTGAATACCGTGGTTACGACTCTGTGGGCGAGGCAACAATATTCGAAGGCAGACTGTATTTGAAAAAGGACCAGGGCAAAATAGATGAGGTTCACGAGGCCCGCAACCTGGATGACTTACCCGGCAGCGTGGGCATTGGGCATACGCGTTGGGCTACTCATGGCGCACCGTTGGAAGTCAATGCGCATCCACATGTTGATTGCAGCGGGCAAATCGCTCTTGCCCACAATGGTATCATTGAGAACTTCTTCGAGTTGAAGGGGGAGCTTGAGAGTCGTGGTCACAATTTCAAGTCTAAGACTGATACTGAAGTGATAGTGCATCTGATTGAGGAGACTCTGAAGACCAGTCCTTCTCTAAGCTTGGCTGACGCTGTTCTCGAAAGTGTGAAGAGGCTTGACGGTTCATACGCCATCGCCGTGATTTCAGCGCGAGAGCCTGACAAGATTGTGTGTGCCAGACACGAGAGTCCACTTGTTCTAGGAGTAAACGAGAACACGGTCTGCTGCGCTTCAGACATTCCCGCTTTTCTGCCTTTAACTAACAAGGCGGTCATAGTCGAGGACGGAGAGCTCGTTACACTTTCGTTGAAAGGAATTGAAATCAGGAAAATCGCTGATTCCAAGCCTGTTGTGCGCGAACCCAAGCTTATAGATTGGGCGCCCGAAATGGCTGTCAAGCAGGGGTATCCGCACTTTATGATCAAGGAGATTCATGAACAGCCGGACTGCCTAAGAAACACGCTCAGACTGCAGGAGCACTATCTTGATTTGATGGCTACTTTCCTTGATAGGGCACGCGAAGTCTATCTTGTGGCCTGTGGAACATCTTATCATGCCTGTTTAGCTGCTTCATACATGTTCTCCAAACTGGCCTTCTTAGGAACGTATCCTGTAATAGCATCTGAGTTTATTGAGCAACATGGCAAATCAGTTAACATTGACAGCACGATCTTGGCTGTGAGCCAATCAGGCGAGACGGCTGACACTTTGGCTTCCGTGAACGTGGCGCGCCAAAGAGCTGCAACCGTTCTCGGGTTGACTAACGTTATTGGCTCGACTCTGACGAGGGTGTCGAGAGTCTACGTAGGTCAACAGTCAGGTCCGGAAATTGGGGTGGCGGCAACTAAGACCTTCACTTCACAGCTTTCAGTGCTAGCTCAGCTCGCGCTGAGGCTTGCAAAGAAGAGAGGTAAAATCTCCCAGGACGAGATGGACTATCTGGATGAGAGACTATGCAAATTGCCCGAGACGGTTGAGACCATAATTCGAACTCAAGAAGAGAAAACAAAACAGATTGCCAAGAAATACAAGGACGCAAGGACTTTCTTTTTCCTCGGCCGTGGTATAAGCACGGCTACAGCGTATGAAGGCAGACTCAAACTCATGGAAATAGCCTACGTGCCAGCCATCGCGTTTCCAGCTGGAGAAAGCAAACACGGGCCAATAAGCCTGGTTGAACCTGGTTTCCCAGTGGTTTTTGTCTGTCCAAAAGACGAGACTCACAGGACATTGATCGGCAACATCATGGAAATGAAAGCCAGAGGGGCATCAATAATCGCCGTGATAGAGGAAGACGACGAAGAAATAAGGCGGCTGGCTGACGATTACATCGAAGTTCCGAAGGGCATTCCAGAGGCGCTGTCGCCAATATCGTTTGTTGTTCCAATGCAGCTTCTGGCATACTACATGTCTGTCGAAAGGGGCCACAATCCAGACACTCCGAGGAATCT
>CAYGYP010000019.1:0-13241 GCA_964354115.1 uncultured Candidatus Bathyarchaeia archaeon
CGTTTGGTTGGGACTGACGTGAAGAAGGCTCAGCTTTTTCTGGCAAAGGTCGATGTTTCCACGAATCATGTCGAGCAGGTTTTGAAATTCTTGGAATCTTGTCCTTTGTATCTAAACAGTTTCTTGACCTCTGGAAAACACAATATGACTATTCTGCTTATGGGCGAAAACATAAGGTCCATAATGTCATGCGTAGATTCTCACCTAAGGCCAGGCCTGCAGGTAAGAAACATGGAATTCGACCTCATAGTGACGCCGATTCGGCCTTTGATAGTTCCCATCAAACCTAACATGGATAAGAAGAAAGTCACGCCATGCAATGCGGATTGTAGCACTTGCACGCTATACATTGGTGATAGGTGCTTAGGCTGCCCAGCCTACGTCAACTATAGAGGCAATCTGTTGTAGCATTATGTTTTCAAGAACAACGGTCATAATTGGTACGGTGGAAGCTCGCAGTTTCAAAATCGGGCGTGGTTGAATCGGTTTTTGCAAAACCTGAGAAAGACGAGGAAATGTCGAGGAATTGTTTTAAATGGATTCATATTGTCCGAAAGAATGGTGTCCTACTTCGTAGCCTTCTTTTTCGCAGAACTCGAGAATTTTCGACATGGCTCTCAGATCAATTGCCTTTATCTTTTCTTCTTCTGGTCCGATGACTTCTATGATCACGCCGATGCCTCCTACTCCGCAGCAAGCGTAAACGTTTTTGTAGATTCTTATGTCATACTCACGGGGAAGCCTCATTTCTTTCACAGCCTCTTTGACTTTGTCGATCAAGAAATCGACTTGACGCGACTGCATCGCATTGATAAAGTAGACTTCCCTGCAACCCATCTTGGGCATTCATATCCCTTTGAAAGCGATCAGGGTTACTGTCTCCTTTATTCCGGGGACTTTGCGAATGGCCTCGAAGATGAACCTGTCAAGCTCTTCCATGGTGTCGAATGCTGCTTCAACATGCAGGTCATAGACGCCATAAGTTGGGGTTGCCTGCTTGACTCCGGGCATCTTCTTGACTTCTTTCAGGACTTCCTTGTCCTTTCCTGCTTCAACCTTTGCTAGTACATATGCAGTTGTCAACTCTAAAACACCCTCATGTACTTGGCTTTTTCAGGCTAATCAACTTTTCGAGAATCTACATCCATATATTAGAAACACACATTTGAAGATCAACTCAAGGTACTAGCCTGCACAGAAGCTTCACATGCATTAGGGGCATGGACGTGGCTGGGCTATTACAAAAGCGGAAACGAAAGATAAAGATGGGAAATAAAAGGTAAAGTTTAAAATGTTCTCAGTGTTAGAAGTGTTCACAATCTTTGATGTGGGTTACGAGGGTAAGTTGTTTGATGAAGCTTCAATGTAGAAAAGCTGAATCTTTGATGTGTTTGCTTCTCGTTTTAACATTGGTTTTCATGGCTACTTCGTTTTCGCCCCGAGTGAAAGCTGCGACAACGATCATTCTTATGACTCCGGTAGCGGGGAATGTTGGCACAACCATCTACTTAACAGCCAACATAACCAGTGCAAATGGGACTTTTCAAATACTTTGGGACGACCGAGTAATCATTCCAAATGCAACTGCTGTTGGAAATGACGTGAACGTTTCGTTCACGGTTCCGCCGACAACATCAGGCACGCACGTTGTAACTCTAGTTGACGTTGCGCAGGGAGAAAACGCGACAAGTACCTTCAGCGTTTCAACCGTATATTCAGTTGATGTGCTGCCTCAACTTGTCTCTCCTGCTCAAATGCAGGAAGGCGATTCTTTCCAGGTTTTTCTAAACATGACTGGAGGCGAACAGGGAAAGACTAGCGTTGCCAACATTACAGTCACGGTTCCGAACGGTGCATCCCACACGAGTCTGGGGAACATTTCAACTGAAAATGATGGAAATGGCACGTTGATCGTCAACTATCCCGGAGATTTCACGGCTGGGGCAAACACCAACTTCACAGGTCAATACAGCATCCTCTTTAATGACACAGTGGCAAGCAAAACCTTCAACGTCGGATTAACAAACTCGTCAGAGTATCATCGATACCAGACAGTAGATGTTAAGGCCGTCTACGAGCCTAACGAAGACGTGAATTTGACAATAACTGGGATGGATCTGAACTATTCAACAAGCCTGACTGCTGATACTGCAGGAATAGTTCGCTACGTGAATTCCACTATACTGTCAAATGCTTCAATAGGAGTCTACGTAGTAAATGTAACTTCTGTGTCTGGTCCCACCACGAAGGATCCACCAGACGTTCAGAGCTTCAGCGTTCCAGGCCTTGCTGTGGGCATTGTGACAAGAAATCTTGCCAATGAACCTGTTGGAAATGTGGCTGTCAGAATTTTTGAAAGCTTGGTATCTGTTGCCAACTTGACTAGTAGCACGGCGGGTTTGGTGAATTTAACACTTGAGGTTGGCAGCTACGTCTGCAATGCTTCATATAGAGATCAAGCGGTGGGAGGGCTTACGATGGAAGTTAATGAAACAAGCACGTCGTTTGATCTTTACTGCAACTTCACTAACCTGATGGTTGTCGTTGCTGATGAAGATGGAGTCTTGGTACCTGACGTCGAACTGAGTTTGGCTGAGGAGAACCAGACATCCACGATCAGCGTTGACCCCACAGACATCAATGGATCATCGATTATACATTCTCTATTGCCTCTGCTTAATGGCATCTCCATCAACTATGATCTGAATGCTTCACGGTACGGGATGCAGTTTAACGCTACAGTTGGTCTGCAGTTGCCTGTGAACGCTTCTTATGTTGTGCCGATCGTCTGTCCGAAAATGAACCTGCAGGTAAACGTGACAGATGGGAACTTGCAGCCTATCAGCTTTGCCAACGTTACTGCTGCGGAGTTGAAGGGCGGACTTGTCTATTCAGGTATCACGTCAGCAAGTGGCAACGTGACCCTGCGTTGCACTTTTGGCAGGTATCAAGTGGGAGCTTACGCAGGCGGGATAAAACTTAACGAGACTACAGTGGATTTGAACGACACAACCGTGGGCACCACGATCATCTGTGAACTCTACGGGTTAAATATTTCAGTCAGAGTTGTAGATTATTTTGGTCAATCGATACCGAACTTAAACGTGACCTTGCAGCGAAGCGGGTTCCAAAGCTCACGTGTATCTGGCTCCGACGGACTTAGTGCATTCAACGGCATCGTGGGAGGAGACCTGCAGTTGACAGTTCGTTTTGTCGGGCAGTCAGAAGCTTTTGTCATAGTGCCTGCTTCTGTCGATAGCTCGACGACGATTGAGATAAGGCTGGATAGGTACGTCATGTTGGCTGGGATGCTTGTTGAGACAGGCCAGTTTGCGACTGTGATAATGATTGTTTTGATAGTGGTCGTGATTCTCTCTTTGGAGATTTATAGGAGAAGACGGACCAAGGCCAAGACAGAATGAGAGCTAGAGTTGAAATTAGGAGTTTGAGGGAAAAAAGTTTATATCAACTCGTGCATGACATATTCAGCGTGGAAGCAATATCGCCCTAGTGAAATTTTGTTAGGATGAGACGATCAAAGGTCGTGCGTGTATTGGCACAAACCAAAACATGTTCTCCAACCTGTCAGTCCTTCAAATGTGCAGAAACTGCTACCGTCTATCGTCGAGACGGCGTATGGTGCAGATTGACAGATGAAATGTGTGACGTTGCAGGCTGCACGTACGCTTTATGTGTGAAGCGCCGGTTGCTGCCAAAGGGAATATGCGGCGAGACCATAAAGAGAAAAACCGTTGAAAAAGAACCTGAAGAGCTTGTTGGGCCGCCAGTGAAGCTCAAGGGAAGGGTTTTTCGCAAAATCGGCGAGAAAGAAATATTCTAGCAGAAACACCGGAATTTCAAGAACCAACTAACCCCTTTTTGTCACGGTCTAAATGCTTATGGGTCAGTTTTTCTATTTGGCTGGGATGCGCTTGACAACGGGCGGCCTCACCTTCTTGAGTATCCTGTAACCGCAGATTATGCATTTTATCTCACCGCCCCGCATTTCAAGTTCTTCAGATGGCACTTTTGCTCCACATCTCACGCATTCATAGACGATTCCAGTGGGTGACTTCTCCATGTCAGTTCCTCTTTCTACAGAGGGAAAAGATTTTGCTTTTAAATGTTTCCAGAAGTTTCTAGTACATTACAAGCGGTTGGGCATCCTTTGAAGAAGAGGTTGAAGGAGATTCTTTCAGAGTCTCTCTCGTCTGAAGAAGTGGCGCAGGTTTGCAGGTCTTATGACGTCGTGGGTGACATTGCAGTCATTCGCTTGACAGAAGTCTCTCGAAGATATTGTCAGGAGGTTGCAGAAGCAATCATGCGTGTTCATCAGAACGTCAAGACAGTACTAGCGCAGGCAAGCCCTGTTCGCGGAGACTACAGGACGCGCAGTCTCAAGTTCGTAGCAGGGGAAGACAAGACCTCCGCAACTCACGTCGAGTTTGGATGCCTCTTCTCTGTTGACGTGTCAAAGTGCTATTTTTCACCTAGGCTTTCCCACGAACGCATGCGGGTCGCGAAGCAGGTTAAGCATGGCGAGGTGGTTGTGAATATGTTTGCTGGGGTCGGCTGTTTTTCCCTGCTAATCGCTAAGCATTCAAGCGCTTCAAAAGTGTATTCGATTGACGTCAATCCAGCTGCTTTTCAATTTATGCAGAGGAACATCAGGGTGAACAGGGCTTATGGACGGATCATTCCGATACTCGGAGATGCAGCAGAAGTTATTGAAGCGAAGCTTCGCCATGTGGCAGACAGGGTCCTCATGCCCCTGCCTGAGAAGGCCCTAGAATACTTGCCATATGCTTTGCTAGCCTTGAAGTCCACTGGTGGCTGGATACACTACTATGATTTCGAGCATGCGAAGAAAGGAGAAGATGTCGTTGAGAAAGTGAGGCTGAAGGTCGTTGAGAAGCTTGCGGGCTTGCATGATGCTTTTGGTGTGCCTTTTGGTCGTGTGGTCAGGTCGACTGGGCCGCATTGGTATCAGGTTGCTTTGGACATCGTCATCAAGGGCTAGTTTGGCAAATTTAATAAGTGCTTCACCGATACTTGTTGTCGAGGATCGTGATCATATGAAGAGGAAGCTGATGGAGATATTGGCCTGTCCGATCGATAAGCATCATCCACTTGAACTGCATGTCTTTGAGGAAAAGGAAGAGATAGTTGAAGGCCTGATTGTATGCCCGAAATGCTTACGGTGGTACCCGATCCGAGACGAGATTCCAGAGATGCTGCCGGACGAATTGCGGAAGGAGAATGAAGATCTGCCGTTCTTTAAGAAGTGGAGGGAGAAAATCCCTGAGAAAATTCTGGTCGAAGGCAAACCATTCAGGCTTGGCGCGGCCGGAGGCCAGACGAAAAAGAAGTGATGGTACCCTAGTCTAGTTTGACCGCTTTGCCTGTGGCTGAGGATTTCAGGGCTGCCTCAGCTATGTGAAGGGCTTTCAAACCGTCCATCCCGGTTATTATGGGTTTTTCTTTGCCGGCTATGCATTTTGCGAAGTGCTGAAGTTCAAGCTTGAGCGGTTCCTGCAACGTGTATCTGGGCTGAAGTGTTTCCTTTGCATTCTCAATGGTCAATTCCTGTGTAATGTAGTCGAGCTTCATTATGGCTTCGCTTCCGGTGACGGTGAGTTCTCTCGTCTTGTAGGGTGTCAGCCAGTTGGATTCGATAAAAGCGCTCTGCCCGCCTTTGAAGGTGAGCATTATCTGGGCGTAGTCCTCAAATTTTCCGTGTCTCATGCTGCCAGTTTTCGCGTATACTGCGATGGGGTCTTCGTTGAAGACGTATCTCATCACATCTAGATCGTGGATGGCAGTGTCTTTAACGACTCCTACGTCGCCTATTCGTTCGGGCCATTGAGAGACTCTCTTTGCGGTGGCGCATACTGGTTCGCCCAGTGTTTTGGCCTCAACCTCTTTTCTGATGCGTTGTAATCCAGGAATAAACCGCATCAAGAAGCCGACTGTAAGGTGTAAGCCTTCCCGGTCAGCTGTGGAGAGCAACTGCTTAGCTTGTTTGGCATTCGTAGCCATTGGCTTTTCGACCAGAACGTTCTTGCCTGCTTTCAAGGCCTTGAGTGCTTCTTCGGCAAGGCTTGTTGACCACGTGCAGATGCTTACTGCTTCAATGTCCTTGTTTTTCAGCATGCTTCCAGTGTTCGTGTAGGGCTTTACTCCGAATTGATTGGCCACTGTTCTGGCTCTTTCAGCGTCTATGTCGCATATGGCCAGAAGCTCCGTGTCAGGCAGCTCTTTGAACACCCTAGCATGGTTTCTTCCCCAGAAACCCGTGCCGATGACCGCTACGCCTAGTTTCTTCATTTCGGCCAAACTCCTCTTCCTAATGCACGATATGTGAAACCTTCCTTTTCAATCTTGTCAGGCTCAAAGACCCCGTCCAGGTCAATTATTGCCGCGGGCATTTTCATTACAGCCTTCAACTTCCTCAGATTCAAACGTTTGAACTGATCATGCGGAGTAACTAACGCGAGACAGTCGGCGCCTTCTAGCGCCTCAGTCAGGCTCTTCTTGAGGTAACGTTGAGTTTCAGTGACTTCGTGTGTGAAATAGGGATCGTAGACGCTTACCTTGGCACCTCTTGCCTCCAATATCCTAGCAAGTTCTTTCGCTAGCTTCTTGGGAGAGCTTTTCATGTTGGGCGCTTGTGAAATTCCAAGCAGGCAGATTCTGGACCTTCTTAGGGTTTTTCCACAGTTTCTTAATGCGTCTCGGGTCAAGTTGGCTATGTGCTTCGCCATTTCTTCATTTATTTCCTTAGCAACTGCAACTGTTCTCAATTTTGTGTTAAGATCTTCAGCGTCTTCCAATAACAGAGAGGCTGCATCTTCAGTACTTCCTTCGGTGGGTGCAGGCGAAATAGTGGCAGACGCATTAGTCCTAAGGAGCCTTTGTGCTTCTACGTAGTCCGCACCTGCTTTTTCGCAGAAGACGGCAAGCTCGTTGAAAAGGGCATTGTTGACATCGCGTTGTGCCGCCTCGAAAAGTACAGCTATCTCTGCAGTTTTCACGCTAAGCGTCTTCCTTAGATCACTTCTCGTTGCAGTCTCCAGTATCGTTGAGGCCGCGTCTAAACTGGTTTTGTCAAGTGCTGCCACGATCTGTTCATAACTGGGTCTTGTTTCCAAAGTCTGCTCCTGCGAGATTCGAAGCGGGCTGTAGGCTAGGCCAAGATCGGTTCCGATCTTGAATCCCGAAGTGTTTTCTAACGTTTCTCGTACTGTGCTTTCTAAGGTGCCAGTTCCGACAGTACTTGTTACGATGATCACAGAATCTTGGTGTGCACTTGCACCTACTATTTTGCAGGTTTTCTCGATGTTTGAGTAGTCAGGTTTCCCTTTTTGGTCGATCTCAACAGGCGTGTTGATAATGATTATGCTGCCCTTGGAAACTGCCGCTTTGATGTCGCTTGTTGCAGTAAGTTGGCCAGTTTTAACATGGTTCTTGAGTTTAATCTCCATGTCGTGATGTGCGAAGGCAGTTTTTCCCTTGGCTAAAAGATCCACTAATGTCTGATCGGCGTCTGCACATATCACTTTGAATCCAGCGTCAGCAAAGAGGCACGAGGACAGGGCACCCGCTTGTCCGCAACCTATGATTGTAACCGTGTATTTTGTCCGTTTCTCGCTTGTAGCGACATCTTCAGGTCTTATGTGTAAGGTTGATGACATGTGTTGCCTCCATGGTCATGGTTGAGGAAACTGTTCAACCTAGGCTGCTGATCGTTTTCTTGAGTTTCAGGCTGTATTGACTGATTAGTTTCGATGCTCTTTCCTGAGTTTTGGCTTCTGCGTACAATCGGTAAATGGGTTCTGTGCCGCTTGGTCGTACTAGGATGGCGCTTTTGTCGTCGAACCATATTTTGACGCCGTCGATGGTGTTTATGTTCAGGTTTTTGAATTGTATGATCAGGTTCTGCAGGGCTTTTTCCTTGAGTTCTTCTGGGCATTCTATCTTGCCTTTCGCCATGAAATACATCGGCAGTTCGGCAAGTAGCTTTGATAGTTTCTCGTTGGTTCTGGCCATAATGTCCAAAATCAGAGCAGTTGCCATCGCTCCGTCTCGAACTGCGTTGTGAGGCCCGTAGAATATGCCGCCGTTTTCTTCGCCGCCAAGTTTAGCTTTCAACCTCTTCATGGTTTGAGAGACTGTTACGCTTCCAACCTTAGTCCACACGAGTTCTCCGCTGTACGCATCTGCTATGTCTTTGACCAAGCTCGAGGAGCTTACAGGCGTGACGATTTTTTCGCCTTTGTTCTCTATCAAAAAGTATTTTTCGACCAGCCCGAATGTTTTGTCTCCCCAGTGGATTTCGCCTTTTTCGTCGACAAAAACTGAGCGGTCAGCGTCTCCGTCGAACGCCACGCCTATGTCTGCTCCGACGGCCTTAACAGTCGAGGCCAACTGCTGAAGGTTTTCCGGGCGTGGTTCAGGCAATCTCCCTGGGAATGTGCCGTCGATGTTGGCGTTTATGGTTGTGACTCTGCAGCCCAAGTCGCGGAGCAGGAAGGGCGCCGCCAGACTGCCGACGCTGTTGGCCGCATCGACAACCACATGGTAGTTTTTCTTAGCTATTCTGGCCGTGTTGACGTGTGTTTTTATGGTTTCTACGTAGTCGTCGATTACTCCGGGCAGATCTCGCGTCGTTCCGAGCTTGTTCCATTCTGCGTAGCGCATCTTCTCGTCGAAGTATACTTCTTCGATTTCGATTTCTTGCTCTCGGGAGATTTCTATTCCGTCTTTCCAGATGACCTTGATTCCGTTGTATTCAGGCGGATTGTGGGAGGCGGTTATTATCACTGCTCCGGCCGTCCTGTGTTTCTTGACTGCATATTGCAGTGTTGGCGTTGGGGCCATCCCGGCGAGAAGAACATCACATCCCGTAGCATTTAAGCCGGAGACAACGGCCTTTGCAAGCATCGGGCCGCTTGTTCTGGCGTCGAATCCAACGATGAGTTTTCCATGTTTGAAGAATGTTCCTATTGCGCTTCCAATCTTTATTGCAGTCATTGGAGTCAGTTCTTTGTTTGCGACTCCTCGGATTCCATTCGTTCCAAACAAGCGCTTTTGGCTCAACATGGGGCGGTATTCTCCTTCTTAGCAGATCGTTCCTGGGACTAATACGCTTTGAGAGACCTCTTTAGCAGGACAGACTGAAACTCCTTCCGCAAGCGTTACATGATCCTTTATTCTCACGTGGTCGCCTAGCATGCATCCTTTGATTTTGGCTCCTTCTCCAATGAAGGTGCCGTCGCCTATTATTGCGCCGTGTAGTAGGCAGGAATCTGATATTACAGCGTTGGGAAGAATTACACAATCTCGAATGCGGGCATTCTGTCCTACGTTGACGTTTCTTCCAAGGATTGCGTATGGGCCTACGATTGATCCCTCTCCTATTGACACTTCTCTGTCAAGAGCCACCGGCCGGCGGATTCTCATCTTTTCAACGTTGAATTTCTGGTGATTGCCTACTGAGTCCAGCAGAATCTTGTTTACCCGCAAATAATCCTCAGGCTTGCCTATGTCAATCCACAATCCGTCGAAGATGTATCCGTAGAGCGCTTTTTCCTCGGCAAGTTTTGGGAAGACATCTCTTTCGATGGATACCGCTTGGCCTTTAGGTATGTAGTCGAAGATTTTGGGGCTGAGAACGTAGGCGCCCGCATTTATCAGGTTCGACGGGGCAGATTCGGGCAGTGGTTTCTCAACAAATCTCATTATCCGATTATCTTTAGCAAGCTGCACAACTCCGTATCTACTTGGATCATCAACTCGGTGAAGAGCAATCGTGGCTATCGCCTTCTTTTGCTCATGCAGCTTCAAGATCTCCGTGTAGTCTACGTCGGCGAATATGTCTCCGTTCAATGCCAGAAAAGGGCTGCCATCGCCGATGTATTTTGCTGCTTTCTTTATTGGACCGCCCGTGCCGAGCGGTCTTCCCAGTGGGTCTCTCGAGTATTTGGTGTGTATGCCGCACTTTGGGACTTTGTGCTGTTTTATCGCAGCTTCGGTTTGATAGTTTACCGCCAATATGGCTTCGCTGACATTGCTCTTGGCAAGCCTTTCAAAAGTCCATTGCAGCAGAGGCTTGTTAACCACTGGAAAGAGGCTTTTGGGTCTAGTGCAGCTTATGGGTCTTAGCCTCGTGCCGAAGCCGCCTGCAAGAATCAAAGCTTTCAAAGATTTTCCCCGTGGCTTAAGTGGCAAGCTTATATTCAATCGGTTTAATAAAACGATTTCGTGAACAAGCTCGTGAGACCTTGAAGGTTTTGCTTTACGAGATGAGCTGGCCTGAAGCCAAAGAATACTTCGCAAAGAACGACACTGCACTACTTCCAGTCGGCTCAACCGAACAGCATGGCCCAGCAAACCCTCTTGGCACTGACTTCTTGATAGCAAAGGCCATAGCTGAAGAAACAGCTAAACGCACAGGAGTGCTTTGCTTACCTGCGGTTCCCTTCGGTGTGAGCTCCCATCACAAACAATTCTGGGGAACCATCTTCATATCACCGGAAACTCTGAAAAAATATGTCAGAGAAACTTGCCTATCGCTTAGCTATTACGGCATCAGAAAAATAGCGGTAATCAACGGACATGGAGGCAATTTACCGGCTCTCACAGAGTTAGCCAGAGAATTCAGAGAAGAAGGGATCTTTGTGTCAGTATTTCAATGGTGGCCAGCGGCAGCGAAGCTCCTGCCAGACCTTTTCGCGCCTGAGGAAAGAAGGCATGCAGGTGCCGAAGAAACTTCGGTGAACTTGGCTGTGCATGCAAATCTCGTGAACATGAGAAGGGCAGTGGATACGGAGCCTCGCAAGCATGCATTGCAGATAGATGGCATGACACTTCCACTAAGCACGGTGGACGAGACAGACTCAGGGGTGTTTGGCAAATCAACAACGGCTTCTGTGGAAAAAGGGGAGAAAGTCTTTCAGTCTGTGGTCGCTGAACTGGTCAAGCACGTCGACTTGCTCAAGAAGACGAAGATTGAGGATTTGGTGCAGAAGCCCAAAGTCTAGCGGTCAGCTTCAGAGTGCGTGGGCTGAGGGTTAAAGCCTGATGAAGGGCTATCCGTAGAGATACTTCTGCACTTCCCACCCGGTTACTTGATTTGTATTGTCTTGAATGTTTGGCTCATATTCCCGCCATTCTTGCGTTTTGAATTCCGCATATTTTTCCGCGAGTTCTTTGCCAAGCGCTTTTTCACAAATGCTATCGCTTTTCCATTCTTCTAGGGCTTCTTTAAGCGATGCGGGTAGTACCTTGATGCCTAGTCTTCTTTGGTCTGCTTTACTAAGATGGTAAATGTTAGCATCCACGGGGTCGCCTGGATCGATCTTCTTTCGGATGCCGTCATATCCTGCTTCGAATACTGTT
Source organism: uncultured Candidatus Bathyarchaeia archaeon (assembly GCA_964354115.1). Lineage (GTDB taxonomy): Archaea > Thermoproteota > Bathyarchaeia > Bathyarchaeales > Bathycorpusculaceae > DASPTR01. Next base: position 11,401 of record CAYGYP010000019.1, read on the forward strand.
GTGTAGGCAAGGTACGGATTGCAAAGCGGGTCGGGGCACCTGAATTCTATTCTTGCCTCCTTCCCGTTGGTTGGCGAAAAGGCTGGCACTCTTACCAGGGCTGAACGGTTTCTCTGGCTCCAGGCAAGGTAGACTGGCGCTTCGTAACCTGGCACGAGCCGCTTGTAACTGTTGACCGTTGGGGCAACGATGGCGCAGAGGGCTTTGGCGTGTTCCATCAGTCCGCCGATGAAGTATCGGCATCTCTGCGAAATGTGTGCATAGCCGTTAGCATCATAAAATGGGTTTTCGCCCGTTTTTGGGTTGAAGAGTCCAATGTGAATGTGCATGCCGCTTCCGGCTTTGCCGAACCATGGTTTGGGCATGAACGTGGCTATCCAGCCGCCTTTCTTGTCCGCCACCGCTTTAGCAGCAAACTTGTGGCGCATTATGTTGTCAGATGTGGTCAGAGGATCTGAGTATCTGATGGTGATTTCGTTTTGCGCTGAACCTACCTCGTGATGCTGCCTTTCAACGGTCATTCCCATCGTGGATAGCGCGTTTGACAATTCCATCCTGTAGGATTCCGTCATGTCTCGGCCTGGTGTGTTGTCAAAGTATCGCTGCTTGTCTATCAGGTGGTTTTCAACGGGTTCGATTTCGCCCTGCCCATTTTTCTGGACAAGATAGAATTCCAGTTCGGCTGCGGCTGTTGGCTGATACCCCTGTGTCAACATCTTTTCCGTGGCCTTTCGAAGGATATTTCTTGAGTCAGTTTCGAACTGTTTTCCATCAGGTTCTCTTATGTCGCAGAGGAAGCTTGCGACGCTTTTGTCGTAGAAGTAGTAAGGATAGACTGTGAACGTGGACAGGTCCGGTTTCATTATCATGTCGCTGTTCTCTATGCTGGTGCCGCCGACCATGGAAGAACCGTCGAAAGGTACGCCTTCTGCTATGGCATTTTCAGCTTGCTCTGCTGGTATTGTTCTGCCCTTCAAGTAGCCTAGTATGTCCGTGAAGTGGAGAAGGACATAATCTGCATTCTTCACGAGTTTGAGCTGGGCGTCGAAGCTTGGATGCGTCTGCAATCTGCGGCGGGTCATATCGCAACCTCAGTAGGCGGATTTACATAAAGACGAGAACTGTCTGTAAATATATAAGTCTTATTGCAGAAAGAGAAGACAAATGTTAAATATGCGAGGCGCAAACTGTATGAGTGTATAATGTGGGTGGCAGAGTATGCGTTTAGACGAGACAGACGTCAAAATCTTGAAGGCACTAGTTCTTGACGCTAGGCTTTCTTCGAGGCAAATCGCTAAGCAATGCGACATTTCTGTAGGCACGGCGCTGGCAAGAACAAGGAAAATGGAAGAAGAAGGAGTAATAAAGGGATATTCAGTCCTGCTGGACCAAGAAAAACTCGGCTACGAACTGACAGTTGTCACCGAAATAACAGTTTCCAAAGGAAGATTGTTAGAGATGGAAAATGAGATTGCCCGACTTCCAAACGTGTGTTGCGTCTACGACTTGACGGGGCTGGCTGACGCGGCCATAGTTGCAAAATTCAAGAGCCGTGAAGAGCTGAGCAAATTCACTAAGCACCTTCTTTCGCTGCCCTACGTTGAACGTACAAACACGCATGTTGTACTGACAACGATAAAGGAAGATTTCCGCATAACCTAGCAGCGCCGGCATAATAGCCTCTTTCTTTTCTCAGTTCGCAACGGATAGGCAAGATTTAATTCAGACCGCAATTTAGAAGATAGAACGGCTGGCTTTGCTACGCGGGGGTTGCCAAGCCTGGTCTAAGGCGTAGCCCTGAGGCGGCTATCCTGCAGAGGTTCGTGGGTTCAAATCCCACC
>CAYGYP010000020.1:0-13151 GCA_964354115.1 uncultured Candidatus Bathyarchaeia archaeon
TTAAGCGCCTCGGGAAACTCGATGCGGGAGCAATCCCTTAAAAGGGAACCCCTTGCCCTCCGAGCCTCTCCCTCGGCGCACGCGTCACTTACACAATGAACCGTTAACAATTACGCCCTAAATCTCTGACCCATTGGCTCTCGCCAAGCTCCCAACGATGCGAGATAAGCCGTATGCCAAACAAACTATCCTATTGAGCTCGCGCTACTTCCTATTTGAAGGGAACTCAACCTTTGACTATTCTATAGTCCTTTATATCCTCTAATTTCAGATTGTGAGTCTTAACGAATGAAGCAAGAGGTTCAAAATGGACAACTTTATCATAGTCGATGTGAAAAGCCCAACGATTTTCTTCAGATACTTGTCTAACGACATCAATCACTGGAGTGTTCCTAAGCATAACAACCCCAGATCCTTCCGAATTCAGAATACCACTGAGATTGAACGGAGAGCCCTTCAAAACTTCTCGCACTACTTGACTTAATCCTTCAGTATATTGTATTTTTCTGGTGATCTTTGTGTCAAACAAAAGTGATTCATAGCTTCTGCCAAAAATCTCAGCAATTTCCCCAGATTCTACCTTCTTTTGGAATACTATTCTGTCCACATAACCTGCCATGATTTTGGAGATTCCTTCTTCTTTGTAACCAGCCCACAGCTCAATTTCATCTTTTGGCTCAACCAATTTTGAATTCTTACCACCGTCATTTTTCAATGTTACTTGAAAAGTGCCGCAATATTCTGAAACGGAGGCGGAAGTATGTATACGCAGTATTTCTGAATCAGAGATTTCGCGAGATTCTCCAGAACGACCTATAACTATAACTTTTTTAGTCGGGGTTTTTTCCAATTAACTCTCCTCCTAATAGCACCAATTTCCAGTGAAGTTGGACTTTATTATTGAAAAACTTGTCGTTTGTAGCTCTTCTGAAAAACAACAGTTTTGACCAGAATTGATTTACTGTAATTGCACCTGTATCAAACTCTTCAAAATCTTTTCTGTTAGTGACCACGGTCACAATTTCCACATCGAATCCCCCAGTAGCCCCACTTAAGTCGTGAATACGATTTAGCGTAATTATTACTGTTTCTTTGTCGATGAAGAGATACCAGATTACTCGCAGAACACTAATAATTTCAGCTTGAAGCTCTTTTGTTGTCTGAGCAGCCGTTTCATAAAATACATGAACTCTAACAGCTGTATCAATAACCATACTTGGATAGTAACCTGCTCTTTTTTCAATTTCAAAAAGTTTTTCTTCCGTAGACATTGATTTAGGCTTACTATCAGCTTTAGGCATTTCTTCAGCGAGTGCATCAATTGTAATATCTGACTTAACGACGGAATAATCAATTCCGTTTTGATATAGTACATTTTTAACTGAAAAAAGTTCCTTTTCAACATCTCCTTTTAAAAAATTGCTCAATAATAAGGCATCCTCTTGATTCTTAACTCTGAGGCAAATGGTTATTTCATGCGAAATGAAGTCGAAATCAACTGCCGAAACGTGAAGATGCGCTTCGTGATGGAATTTCGCTTCGTCATCAACATCAGCTATTTTCAGCAATTTGCGAGATGAGCGTGAGTGCGCTATCTCACATCCGTCGGCTAGTCTAACAAGAGCACAAAGAAATCTGACGCGTACTTTTGAGACCGTTGAACCATTCTGGATTTCAAAAACTTCCTTTGCGTTATTTATGTCCTCAACTTTGCGATGAAAAAAAGCGATTTCTCCTACTATATACCTCTCATCTTCTGTTAGTCCGATCTCAGGGAGTTCTTTTCGAATAAGTTCTCTTGATTTCGCGTGATGAGTTTCTCTTACTTGCTGGTCATTCTCGCCTGGTTTTTTCGCTAGCATTCCGATATCGTGCAACCATACCCCACAAAGTAGAAGGAACAATTCATGCTCTGTCATTTTTTCACTTACATGAGGGGGTATGATTCTAAACAGAAGTGATTCAATGTTTAAGCAATGGGTTTCCCCGTGATCTACATAATGAGGCGAATGAATTTGCCAAAATCTAAGGAGATTCTCCTTAGCATATTCTTTTACTCCGTCCATTTTTTCCTTTAAAGCAGGATCTTCTACACGCGAAGCTAAACTCATATGTTATCTTCCCTTAGCAATATGCGGTTTCTGTTTATTAAATCTAATATTAAACTCAATACAGAGCAGTTTTAATAAACTCACATTTTTGATAGATATTGACTAACTGATTTTTTTGCTGCTTTGGGTTCTATTTTGAATGAAGCTAAATCCGGTTCCTAAAGGAAAAAGCAAAAGAACCACATCACACTTTTTTCATACTAATCACTAAATAGAAATCTTTAAGCGTAAAAAAACCACAGTAAACTACTCGAGATGCAGGCTGCTGGAACCACTTTTCTAAGGCTTGGTCTCCTTGGATAAGTCTAGCAGCCTTCAGCTCATTGATGTAGCAAAAATAGGAACTCTGCTTAATGCTTAATCTTATGTAGAACTGACTTCACTAGTTTGAAGTGGGAAGAAGAATGAACGCTAAACGAACCTATCAACTTTTATTTGGAGTTATTGGTAGCCTTGGCGCATTTATGATGATGGATGCAGTAGAGTATGGTCCAATAAACTATACAGAAATGATAATTGCAGGGGTTCTCGCTGTAACAGGAGTATCAGGTCTGGTTGGAATTGATTATTTTGTAAAAAAGAAAATTCCTAAAGATGCTAAACCAAAACTCAAGGATATGGAAAGTAAATGGTGGAAATATTATGATTACCAATTTGACTTGCCTTGGTGGTTCATCCTATTTCTGGGAGTAACCGCTGAGTTAGCATTCTTAAGAGTTTTTCAATATTTTATCTTGATTTTATTTATTTATGTCACAGCCACGTTCGTTGCATTCCGCTTGATGCGAGAAAAGTTTCATATGACTTTATCAGCAACAGCGTTACTCTTTTTCACTTGCGTCTTGACGGCACCTTTCAGCGCAGCTGCATTACAGCAACCAGAATTTTTAGCCTCAATTTTTGGCTTTGCTGTACCAACCGCAAGGGAAGCAACAGCATTACTTTTTGTCTATTTTCAAGCAGCTCTTATTCTTTCCTCGGCCATGCTTATTACTCATACGTGGAGATTGGGGTTGCTACGAAAAAACAAGCTTGATGGATTAGCTATGGGAGAATTAGTTAGCAAGATTATTCAAAGTAGGTATAATGGCAAAGATTTTGAGACGACCCAAGATATTAACCAGGATGTTCCTTTGATAATACAGTCTTTTTCTCAAGGGAATTCCGCACTCACAATTTCTTTGGGGTGGAGCGCCATTTATAGGGGGTTAGATATCTTGAGCAAGAAAAAAACGCGAGTTGAGCAATCAGAAGAAGTTGGAATTAATGTTGAGCTTTTCAAAGCTGCAAAATTGGCCAGAGACACGTTTGCACATGGCCACTATACTCCAACTTTGGATGATTCATTGAATACTTTGAAGGTGCTTAGACTGATATTAGAGAAATTGAGCTTGAAAACCGCCCAAAACGCACCACGCCCTACACTATGCAGGGCAAAACCAATAAAAAACCAATCAACAAACGGAGCGCCAGAACCTCAGAGGGAAATCAGTCAAAGTGAAAAATAATAAAACAATAAAAATGCAATAGATTAAAGGGGAATCGAATGAAACGACCAAAACTACAAGAATTGCTGCTCACAATATTCGATAAAAAGTTGTATGGTTCGAGTTTCGTCATAAAGAGCGCCTTCTTTTTGGGTTTCTGTTTAGTTGTGCCATCTTATGCTTTTTTGTTGTTAAGCTGGCCATTATTGCTAATTTACGTGATATGTTTCTTTTGCTTTTTTTTGTTTTCAGGATTGCTTTCAAAAAACCTTCTAAGAGAATTTCACCCCATGGACCTTTGGTTAAGTTATCTTTTCTTAATAACGGCAAGCCTAGCATTAACATTTTCATTTATTATGCGTGTAGAAGGAACCCTTTGGGGTTTTTCGCAGCTTTTCCTTATATTCATCTTATCTGTTTTGGCTCTGTTCGTCCTGATTGTTCAAATTGCCGTCCCGGGTCAAAGGGCTTCTCTCCGCAACAGTATCCACTTGACCGACGGCTTTTTTGAGAAACAACGGAGGGTTTGGAGCAACGAACTTGCGGTTTTCCCCAACGCAACGAAAATAGTCGAGTGTTTGGACGAGGGAAAATATATAGCAGGTTTATTCGACCAAGGCTCTTTCAATCTTGCAGTTCTATGGTCATGTAATATTATGGAAAAGATCACTGACGCTGTTGCAGAAGGAATTATCTCAAACGACTCTTCAAATGTTGCACTTTTCAAGAAAACGGACGGAAGCCGTAGAGGATACCCTGAGCAATTGAGAAACATTGGCTATAAACTTAATGCAAAAAATGCCAATAGCAAAAACCAAATAACACTTGAGCAACTCTGGCATGAACTAAGGAATGATATAGCTCATCGCAACTACCGACCAACATTTGAAGAGACTGCTGTCGCACTGGATGCACTTGTCAATTTTGTTCAGGAGATGCCTAAGACTCTGCAAACATGGAGATAGCCCCACCATCAGAATAAGTAAGTAACGAGGGCGGTACCTCTTTATAGAAATAAACTATTTGTTGATTTATCTGTTTGAGATTAACTTTGTTATGGAGTAGCGGATGCCGGAGTAATCGGTTTCGGAAGTAGCGCGATTTCGCACATTGCACGAATAAGTTCTTTCAGAATGTCTTCATAATGAACATAGAAATAGTCCGCGTCCGTACCTCCTCCTACATTGTGTGAGGAGTAATTGCGTAAGATGAGAAGGATTCTTAAGCATTTTTCAGGTTGATCAGATTTACCCAGCTCAGAAGGCAGTATATTATTTAGGTCCTGCATTGTATTTGCTTGGCATTGGTCAAGGTTTATGTCTTGAAATCCTAGAGGAATTAAGTACTGCAATATCCAATATTGTTTAGAATCAAGAGTTTTCGAATCGACCTTGCTCTTTAAGAGGTCTTCATTGAAAAGACACAAATCCTGAGTATAGGCAAGTAACCTATTGGCTGTGAAACCGTTCTCTTTCTCATTCCATATCTCCCAGTTACGCATTATTTTGGCAAAAGTGTAATCAAAAAATACTCTCTGGTCATTATTCAGCGATTTCAGAAATTCGCCAATGAACTGTTCTGGTGACGTTATCTCCTCCATACTAAGTTGCGAGAGAATCGATTTCAAATATTCCTTTACGTAGCGCTCTTCGAATTGGGTGAATAGCCCGCTTTTGCGCAAGTTGTCTTCAGGAGAAGTATCTGGTGAATAGATGGAATCCTCGTGAAGAGCCTTCAATATATTAGCGAACCCTTCGTCCAACTTCATCTGAGCCGATTGAGCTACCCCGAGATTGGCGTAAACTATACCCTTATTGAAATCAAACTGATCATTCTTTTCCTTGAACTCCTTAATCTTGCCAAGCAGGATGGAGTAGTAAATTTCGCTGATTGCTGAATAAGAACGCCACATTGAAGCTTGCCACAAGTTGTTAGAGGCGTTGACATAGTAATTCTTCTCTTCATAAAGATATGGTGGGTTCTTCATAGTTGAGTCAAACGATGGTTTTTTGTCAACATACTTCCACCAGTGCATCCCACGGTCGAGCCTCCACACTCCGTATTGTAGTAGAAAATTCATCTCAGCCAGTAAATCAGAGGCGCTTCTTATGAAATTCGTTATTTCGTCTCTTCCTTCCGCATATTTTTCATTAATCATCGCTCTCGCCGAAAATATATTTATCATAACTGTCAGTATATGTAACTAACGGCTTTGCAGTGTCGCGCTGGAAAGATTAGGTTTTTAGACTATCGCTAAAACCAAAAACAGCGAACGAGTACGGCGAACCTTTCTACGCGATGAGCAAAAAACTCGATACGAAAAGACTATTCAACGGTATGAAGGAAGGCGGCGGCAACATCGAAGCATTCCTAACAGAAATATTTAAAGAGAAAAATTGAAAAGGAAGCGTTGCTTTTTCCTAATTGGGAGTAGATTTGTTAGCTACCTTTCTAAGAGTGGATGGCGATATAGCAAGTGTTCCGCCGACCTTAAGGTTTCGCATAAGATTGGAGGGTTATGAAAACGACGACTTTAACATTTTCGCGTTATTCGGTGAACTTAAACTGCGAACACGCGGCGGAGGAGACATAAGTTTAGGAAACTTTCGCCCTAATTTTACACCTTTTCTCGTAACGCCAAGGACAAAACAAGAATCCGATTTCTATCTCGATTTTGACGAAAATAAGAGGCATGCTGTTGAAAATGAGCGAGATGAGGGTAATGTTAATTTCACAATATGGCTCGAATATCTATATTTTAGTCTTGGAAAGACACCGGAAGGTGCAGAGAGGGTTAAAACTGTAAGTTCTAATGGATTGTCCGTGAAAACCGCTGAAGGCTCCAACATGATAACGGTTGAACAATCTCGTTGGAACAAAGTGCTCGACCAATTAGGATATAGCAAGCGTCTCTTGCTTGAGTTGCCGATAGATTTTGAAGAAATATTGTCTTCAATTCCAAAACATCCTCAAGAAGGGCTAATTCGAAGAATAGGGATAGCTTCAACATCTTTTCAAAAGGCTTTGAATGAATTAAGAAAAGGAAAGTGGAGAGAGGCTGTAGTTGAAAGTAGAAAGGTGTATGAGGCGTTAAGTAAGAAGAAACTTGAAGACGGGAAAGACGTCAAAGAAGCAATCCAAGAACTGTTATTAAAGTATGGCTTACCGAAGCAAAATAAAGACAACATCACAAATATTATTGAAAGCCTTTGGGCCTATACATCTCCAACACATCATATTTTGGACGATGAAGGAAAAATCATCAAGGAAGATGAACCTACCATGTTCGGGCGAGAGGATGCTTTTCTAACGGTGACAACGGCGGGATTATTAATAAAGATGCTTGCCGAAAAACTCGTGTCTAAATAATTTTCATTTTTTCACTTGGCATTATTCTGGTTAGTTCTTTAGGCTGTGCTAATCGAATATGAAAATGAATCATCAATCTCCGTATTAATGTATCGTAGCTTTCAAGCATTGCTACGCGGTCGACAAATAGACGCTACGTTTACTGATGAGGTTCTCGATTCCAAAATAGGTAAACCTTCGACTGCAGGAGAACACCAACAATCTTAACCAACTTCACAAGTTTCTACAAATCCGCGTTTTCTATCCCTTCCCGGTAAGTTTTGTGACGCCATAAGGCATGTAGCGAGTAGCTGCGACTTACCATCTGAAACGTGATGGTCATTCTTGACGGAAGCCCCCTTTATTTTCGCCTATTCCGTTTTCTCCAGCCGAGTTTCGTCGCCTCTTTCTCGGAAATCGGTTTTACAACAAGTTGCTTTTTCTCTTCATAAATTTCAACCAAGCAAGGCGCACCAATTTTGAATGGGAAAGCCGTGTCTTCGCTTACTTTTGTTGGAACATAAACCCAAATCCGCGCGTATTCTTTCCCCTTGCTAACAGATTTTCTGCCGATAATTGTTCCGACACCAGTGCGTGTCAAACTTAACACCGGTTGTCAAATCACGAGTGCAGCTATGTTACTATATTCGATTACTAAGTTGATGCACTAACCTTTTATGCTGAAACGCCGTTGCATAAATCAGGTCGATTTGAAGTGGAACCCGAAGTCCACATTGTTGAGCGTTACATGCAATTGGTGAAAAAGTGCTTCACGATGACCAATATCATGCTTGAAAGCGGCAAGGAAATCGACCTGCTCGCCGTTAATCCGATTTCAGGAGAAAAACTTCATGTCGAGGTCCGAGTAGCCATTGGAAAAGGCTTCCGACTGAGGCTGATTGACACGCAGACAAGGAATGGGCGGAAACACCGGCGGGGAATGGACACGCTGAACGCAATAAAGTTTTCGCACCCGACCATAGTTAACGCCGTCGCAGAAATCTTTGGCAGCAGCGATTACAGGAAGGTGTTGGTGGTGTGGGATGTTGAAGACGAAAGCGTTATCGAAAAGACGAAGAAGCTCTATGGCATTGAGATTTGGAGAATGTCAGACATTTTGACTGAGTTAATTCGGGAAGTAAAAACGAAGGCTTACCGAGATGATGTTCTCAGAACGCTCCAGCTTATCTCCACAGCTCACCAAACGTCTTGATTCAGCAAAATGAAATGCAAGTTTATTCTAACTCACGTACATCGATGTACAAATCAGCGACAAAGTCCTGCAATCTATGCTTTCCAATGCCCATATATGAGTTAAGCAGTTTAATTGCCCCTTGCCATTCCAAGGAAGATGTAGGTCCATTCATTTCGACATCGTTGATGAAATAGACATGTATCAGGTATGCGGGCAAACCGTTCTTCTTCAACAGATAAAGATGAGCTAATCGATTAGCATATTGATAGAAAGATTGTGACCAATCAACCGTTGCTTTGGCATGTAAGTACGCCTTGGTTTCCTTGAGGCTTGCCTTAATCTTTCTTTTTGAGCCTTTGTCTTTTGCCTGCAGCGACGAAAGCAATTCAGAAATGTGCGATTTTGCCTCGACCAACAGCAGTTTTCCGGATGAAATCTTGCCCAAAGCATCCCATTGTGGTCCTCCTTTAGGCCAAAACTGCCTCAATGGTACTTTTTCCAGCTTTACGCCAAGAAGGTTCAAAAAAGCTTCATCACGATACTCCGCATAGTCGTCTGCTCTCAAGGGTGAAAGCCAGTCAATACGTTCTTCCTCTGGCAGCTTTAACGCCCTTCTAATCTGCGAATTCAGAATCTCAGGCTGATCGTTTACTATTTTCTGAATCCATTTCTGACTTCCTTTCCTTCCTTCGCGTTGAATGAATCTAACCATTCAAGCCCCCTGTTCAGTTTATGCTGTATATCGGTATTTGTTTTTTGCTTCTTAGCCTCCCTCCAAAAATCCAGTGAGCCTACCCTTATGATTTTTCGCCCTTAGCCTTAACTCGGACGAAGGTCTATCAAAATTCGGGGAGGATAAGGAAGGCGTTCAGTAAATCAAGCTAGTAGGATACCGATATCAAAAAAGAGACTGTGAACCCTTGACTTTTCTGTCTCTATCTAGCCCGTTTTATGATAGGCCTTTGTGTGTGCATGTTTCCGCCTCATCTAAAATAAGGCAATGCCTCCCTCTGATTTTTCGATGACTGTTTCCCCGCGTCTTGTTTTTATTCTTAACCCAAGTTTCTTTAAAAGACCGTAAGTTGTAGGTTCAATTTCCGACCATGGTTTTCCAATCTCGCTAGCAAGCTCTTCGACACTGAAAGACAAGCTTTTCTCCATAAGCCGTATTAAGGCATTTTCTATGCCCTTTTCAAGTTGGCTATAAAAGAAGAGGGCATATCCGCTTTCTGTTTTCTTCATAATTTTATGGCCTTCCAGTACGGAGTAGACACGGTAGAATGTAGACTTGGATATTTTGGCACTTTTGCATAATTCTGCCCTATTCTGGGGTTGTTTATGTAGCAATGCCATGATGATGCTTGCATCAGCGCTGAGTATCCTCTTCTTGCGTAACGGGTGGCTTTCACGTCTCCTACCAGGTCTTCCCATTTCTGAGACTCCTAAGTCCACGGGCTTCCAAACTTTGCGACGTAATGTTTGAATAATTTTGCAATGTATAAGCATTTTCGTTAGACTTGGAGGGAAATTCGAAAAATGAACGGTGCAACAAAGACTGCCATTGACAGTATGCCTAGTGCACTCGAAACCAAACCATGGTGAATGCATTGGGCAAAGGTAAAATCGACTGGCGAAAACTCAAACATTACCAAAAAAGCATAGTTGCAAAAATAGAAGGAAAGAAAATCGTTCCCGCATGCATATTCTGCGAAGCGGAGAACAACATTAACGTAAGAGCGTTCTGGGTTGACGATGGAAGGAAAAAAGTAATTATGTATCATTTATGCAAAGCTTGCGGCGACGAATTTTTTAGTTTACCTGAGGCTCAACGAGAATCTCTTGTTACAAAGGTAATTGAAAAAAGAATTAACGCGTTACTGGATCTGCCTCACTTAAAAACAAGCCAACTTTTAAAGGCGGGATTTGAAATTGGCTTCTGATTGGTTCATCGAGGTTTCTGATGGCGTGAAACGAAGGACGCCACCTCAAATGATTAAGGTTTCAAAGCTGCGTGAATGGCAAGCTAAACACCAACCAAGCACCCAGGGACTTTTCTCAACGGTCTACCGATACCCGACGGATGATCCTTACGTTGGCGGCGTAATCAGCGACTTCTACATGGACTTTGACAATGAGGAAAATCCCGACAAGGCCAGAAAAGAAGCTGTAGCAGTTATCAAGAAGCTCGTTCAGGATTATGACATTCCCGAAGAAAACATCAAGACTGCATTTTCGGGCTGCAAAGGAATCAGCATTACAATTAGTCATCGCATCTTTAACGCAGTATCGTCAGCTTACTTGCCACTGGTTTGGAAGGGAATTGTTCAAGATTTGATTTCTGAACTCAATCTGAAAACAGCGGACACAAGCATCTATGAGCGTCGGAGACTCTGGCGACTGCTGAATAGTCGGCATCAAAAATCAGGACTCTACAAGATCCCAATCACTCTCGCAGAATTAGAAAACCTCACGATAGACAAGATAAAAAAACTGGCAGAGAAACCACGTGAGCTTAAACTGAGTGAACAAGCCCAACCAATAGCAAAAGCTGAGAAGCTGTTCGAAAAAAACAAGAACAACATTGAAAGATGGCTGGCTGAAAGGAAAAAGTCTTTTGAAAAAGCTGAACTGAAAACAGCTGTGGATGACCCTCCGTGTGTCAGGAAGCGGCTTGAGATCGGCGCAAAAGCTGGCTTTCGCAATTCCGCTTCATTCCAAGTTGCAGTCTATTATGCACACAAGGACTTAAGCGAAGCCGAAATCGTGAGGATCGGATACGAGTTTGCAAAACACTGTGAACAGGAGCCGGAGCCTTTTCCAAAAGAAGGTGAGGTTGAATCTATTGTGCAGTCGGCGATTAAGGGTGTGCTGGAAGGCAGGTACAGTGTTGGCTGCTCGTCAGAGGCATTCGAGGAACTATGCGATAAAGAAAACTGTCCATTCTTTCAAAAGTCAAAAGAGGCAGAGTTGAAAGAGTCCTGCGGAGGAAATTTGGCGGACAGAGTTTTTGAACAGATTTCAAACCAGGAGTATTTGGTCTACGATAAAGCCGCTGGGACAGTGATGAAAGCGAGGACCATTGAAAGCTATAAACCCATTAAAGACTTGCTGTGGGACCCTGTCAATGATATAGAGCCTTACGAGTCAGAGGAACAGCTCTGGAATGAAGTTCGCCATTACATTTGGGAGCACGTAGATTTACAGGAAGGCTACGACGTTCTGACCGCGTGGGTTTTAGCGTCATGGCTTCCTGAGAAGTGGAACGCTGTACCCTATTTGTTCTTCTATGGGCCTGCTGGTTCGGGGAAGACATGGGCTTTGGAAGTATTAGCATCGATAGGTTTCAGACAGTTTCTCACGGCAAGCATAACGGTTGCATCATTGTTTAGGGTTTGTGACTACTATAATCTCACGCTATTTTTGGATGAAACTGAAACGTATATGATCAAAGACCGAAGAGAGATCATGAACCTCCTTAACTCCGGGTACAGAAAGGGCTCCAAAGCGGTGAGAACGGAAGACACGAAGGACGGATACAAGATTAGATCATTCAACACATTTGGGTTCAAGGCACTTTCGGGCACGAAAGAGCTGATAGACACCCTCAGAAGTCGGTGCATAATCTTCACCATGAGCGAGGCCACTCGGGAAATCAAGACACGGATAGACAAAGAGGAGGCTGAAAAGCTGAAGAGAAAGCTGCTTGCTTATAGGTTCAAAATACTGTCACAGAAAGAAGCAGCGAAAACTCCAGAAGCAGTCGAGTCATTGAGAGGAAGATTAAGAGAGCTTTTTGAGCCCCTGATCTTGGTCGCACCATTGACAGCCAAGGCAAGCATCATAGCCGAATCAAAGAGGATTGAACAGATTATTCGAGAAGAGCAAAGGGCAAGTCCCGAAGCAATTGTGTTCAGAGCCATAGTCAAAGCGTATGAAGAAAAGCCCGAGGAAAACAAGGTGTCTATTAAACAAATAACAGACATGCTCAACGAAGGTTTGCCCTACGAAGAGTGGAAAAACACCATCACTGTGGGAATCGTCTGCAGCAGGCTCGGCTTCAAGAAAAGTATGAAAGACAAACAACGCGCCATCTTCTGGAACCAAGAACTTGCCGAAAGACTCGCACGCAAATACTATCCAGAGTGGGTGACAGGTCAACAGGTTCGATCAACAGGTTTGCGGATACCTGTCAATGGAGATTCAACATGAAAGCAACAGGTCAACAGGTTTCAGGGGGTTGAGTATGAGTCACAGGTTGCCACACTCTCTTCAAAAAATCCCTATTTTGAAAATAATAAGAGAACACTTATCCTGTGTGATTCTACCCTCTCATCCCCTGAAAACCTGTCAACCTGTTGTTTCCTTGCAGTTCCATGATGACAGCTTGACGGCAACCTGTTGCCTAACCTGTTGGAAACGAGTAGCATGGAGATGAAGATTCCAAATAGAACTAAGAGCGCGAGTCTTAATGTCATCACAATCTGCCGAGGTTACATGCCCTTCATGCGGGTGTCGCAAAGTCTGGCGCGACGGGATACGGTACACGCTCCAAGGAAATGTGCAGCGCTGGCTATGCAAGAACTGCGCCTATCGGTTTAGCCAACCAAATCCTAACCATTCAAACAAGTCTGAACATGCTTCAATGATTGAAACCCAGAACTCAAATAGGTCGTCCGTCTATACTCTTAGTAGCCAAGTATGCGCACCCTTGGCAAGAGGAGCGAAAAACTTGGACCCGCAGACAGAAATAAAGACTGTTGCGGGAGAAGAAAGCCAAACACAGCAAGACGCTAAAGGAAAACTTGTATGGTTCATTTGGGAAATGCAGAAACAAAACTACTCAAAAGACACCATCTCAATCTACAGCCGTAGCATTCAGGCATTAATAAAGAGAAAAGCCGACTTATCGAATCCAGACAGTGTAAAAGAAGCTTTGGCCCATTGGGGATGCGGCGAATCCCACAAACACAACATAGCAGCGGCCTACACTCTTTTCCTGAGAATGCAGGG
>CAYGYP010000021.1:0-13053 GCA_964354115.1 uncultured Candidatus Bathyarchaeia archaeon
TTCGTCGAGAACACCGCCCGGATGGGCTCGGCGCTGAACGACCTGGGCCGGGGCTTTACGCTCGCGGAGGCGGCCAAGCGGGTCAATCACTATTTCCTGGACTACTCCGACCTGACGAAGTTCGAGGAGAAGATACGGAAGTTCATCCCGTTCTACTCCTGGCTCAAGAAAAACCTCATGGTTCAGGTCGAGGAAATCCTGAACAACCCCGGCAAGTATACCGCTTTCACCACGAAACCTCTGCGGGCGCTGAACATGCTCAAAGAGGAAGAAGCGCAGTACATGCCGGAATGGATGCGGCAGGAAGCCTATATCAACCCGCTGGGCCTCCGCACCGCGTCAGGTGCCCCGCTCATGCTCAACCCGAACCTGCCCTTTCAGGACATCGGGAAAATCGGGGTGGACATCTTGCACCCGCTCCAGGCCACCGGGCCGATTGGGGCGCTGGCAAACATCCTCAAAGAGGGCATCACTCCTTTCGCCAAAACGCCCGTGGAGGTTGCGCTAAACCGCAGCGCCTTTACCGGGGCGCCGCTGCAATATACGGAGTTTGATTACAGGCCCGCTCCGCCTGCGTTGCGGATTCTGGTAGGGCTTTTCCCCGAGCCGGTCAAGCAGCGGTTGGGCATCCTGCGCGACGATCAAGGCAACTGGATCATGCCCGGCAAGTGGGTCCACGCCCTGAGTGCCCTAATCCCCATGCTCAAGCTGGGCGGGCCGGTAGAGCAGATGATGCAGGCAGCTCAAGGTGTGGAGATGCCGGCCTACCGCGCCGAGCGTGCCCCGTGGGAGCTCGTGGGCCGCACGGCGGGTATCAAGTTTCGGCCCTACGATGTGGGCTACTACAAGCAGCGGGCGCTACAGGAACGACTCAAGCAGCTCAAGGGATTGCGAAGTTTAACGGGAATTGATTGAAGGTTAAACAGACAAAATGACCAAGGGAACGAAGCCGCAGGAATATTATTTTGACGAGGCCGGACGGCATCCCGTGTTTGGCCTAGACGTTGTACTGACCGAGGATAGCATCAAAGATACTCATATTGACTGGGGCACCGGGGCGGGGCAGGTGAGTGCGGAGGATATGCCGATTGCCGACGCAGGCAGCCGCTACACCGGGACCGAAGTCGAGGCGGCGCTGCAAGAGTTGGCGGGCAGCGGACGCACCACGGAAACGGTAAAGGCCAACGCCGATGCCATAGCAACAAAGGTGCCCACAAGCAGACAGATTATCGCCGGAACCGGCTTGACGGGCGGCGGGGATTTGACCGTTGACAGGACATTATCCCTAAATGCGGGCTGGTATAAAATCGCCGATCCAAGCACGGGTTGGCTTGCCAGTAAAGGTTCCGGATGGACGGCGGATAGTTTTACCGGCGGTCTGGAGGTTGACTTTTCCGCTGTCGTCCCGGCAAATACGAAGGCCGTGAGAATTGTCATCCACGAAGAAGGCACTTTTGCCAATGCGTATTATCGAAAAAGCGGAGACAGCAATATCAGCAATACACCCGACGCGAGCGGCGAATGGAGCCATTTGATATGCACGACCAATGTTCCTGATATGCAAGCTACAATATGGCTGAGTGTTGACTATAAGGCCCAATTTGCGGTCAACGGTACTGATACGAATTTATACCTAGCCTACCCCGTGGAGTACATGTTATGAAGTTTTATTTAAAACGCTACCCCGATGGGGGCGTTGAATATAGCCCCGTGGGCCGCGATGAAAAACAACGCGAGGGCTACGAGATTGTTGATTCAATCCCACAGGACATTCGGGACAAAGAACCGGGCGGGAAAGACTATGTTGCTCCTATCGACCCGCGCGATATAAAACTGGCCGAAATAGAAGTGAGAATAACGGCGCTCGAAAGGGGACCGGGGTAAACCAAAATGGCTATAACCAAACAGGAATTGATCGACATCATCTCCAGTCAGGTGCAAACCGTGGTTATGGAGAAAGTGCAGACCTTTACCGATGGCTGGGCGGAACAGTTTCATAAGCTGGTTGTCGAAGTCAAAGGAACTGAAGAACACAATAGCCTTATCATCGGCAAGTTAAACGAACACGAAGCGATGCTCGTCCGTTTCCGAGATACGACAGACAAGGTGGCAAAACTTTTCACCATGTTTTTTGAGGATGGCTTTTCCGAGCACTTTTCTGAGTTACAGAAAGCATTTCAGACTTTCCTTAACACTCGCGCCGAAACGTGCCCATTAAATCGTCAACGGCGCCAGTGGCTACCCGTTGCGATTGCTCTGGCGGCACAGATTCCGGTATGGCTTGTTTTTTTCATGCGCTTGAGACTTCTTTGACGCCTAGCGTCAAACATCTTTTTTCGGAAAAAGGGGAAACGGAAATGGGCATGGAATCGTTTGCCGCAGTCAGCGGCCCAGAAGCCGTCAGTATGACGGTAAACGCAGGAATGACGAGCCAAGAGGTTCGTACGGGTGGGCGTGTTTCGGGAGACATGGGGGCTCACGGGAGAATGGCCGCAGACCGATCCGTCGACGGCTACAGGTATCGCAATTTCGCAGCGAAAGCTGCCACCCACTATCATGTAGAGGCGCGCGATGCGAGCGGCAGAATCAAATGGTCCGAGGATTTTGCCAATCTCGTCACCACCGAAGGACTCAACACACTACTGGACGCAACTTTTAAGACGGGAATCGTGTCTCCGGCTTGGTACATCGGCCTGGTGGACGGGGCGCAGGAACCCGTGTATGCAGCCGCCGACCTGATGGCTTCTCATGCGGGCTGGGCCGAAAACGTTGCTTTTGATGAAGAAGCGCGCCCAGCCTTTACGCCCGGAGTCATCAGCGGCGGTGCGGTTGATAACAGCCAGTCACGAGCGGTATTCACTATCAATGCAGCCGAGGGCGGAACAATTGCTGGTTGCTTCCTTACCAATGATGCCGTTAAAGAAGGGACCGATGGGCTACTCTATGGCGTCGGAGCCTTTACCGGCGGGCCGAGAGTCGTGGAAGACGGCGACACCCTGCGCGTGACGACCGCCCTCACCCAAGAAGACTAAGCAATTGACAGCGGCTGGTTTTCGTGCCGGCCGCTGTTTTGTTAGTCCGGGTGCGCGGGTAATAGGAAAAAGTGATGGAACTGATTGAACGCTTCTTGACCCCCAACCCCTATTCCCGTTGCGGGGTGGCCATGGAGCGGCCCCGGGGTCTGGTCTATCACTATACGGGCAAGGCAGGCCAGGACGCAGCGGGCTGCTGGCGCTACTTCGAGGACTTGAAAGATCAGGTTCCCGACGAAAAGGGAAAGGTTCCCCGCAAGGCTTCCTCTCATTTTATCATCGACCAGGGCGGGACCGTTCTGCAACTGATGCCGATTCCCGACCCCTCCACGGGCAAGAACGGGGAAGTGGCCTTTCACGCCGGCCCCCAGGCCGACACCATCCCGGCGGCGCTTGAGCGCTTCGGCTCCTTTCCCAACGCCGTGTTGTTTGGCATCGAGATGTGTCACGTAGACTGGCCGGGTCGGTTCACGTCGGCAACCCTGGAGGCGGCGCGGGAGCTGGGGGCGCGGCTGTGCGAAATGTACAACCTGTCCCCCGATGAGGATGTTCTGCGGCATCACGACATCACGGGCAAACTCTGCCCCCGATGGTTCGTGGAGCACCCGGCGGATTGGGTGGAGTTCCGACAGTCGATCAAGCAGCGGATGCTGGAGGTCGTCTGTTCTGGCACAAAGAATGGTGATTGCTAACAAATGAAAGCAGAATTGATTTTTGATCTCCCGGAAGATGAGCGGTATTTCCGGGAGGCTTCTCAGGCGGGCCGCATCCTCGGTGTCTTGCGAGATTACGACAACTGGCTGCGGGCGCAGGTCAAATATTCCCAGAGTCCGGGGCCGCGCGAGGATGTGTTACAGGAAGCCCGCGACAAGCTGCAGGAACTTCTCGGGGAAAACAATGTGGAGTTGTTTGAATGACGACGGAGATTGACCGTGACGAAAAACCTCCTCCCGGTAGTGCTACAACTACTCGTTTATTTCGGCCTGGGTGTCGGCAGCGATATTCTGGTCACTTTTTATTATTCCGCTGTCAGTCGTGGCTGGGCGGCATGGGCGTCGCTTGCTTCCATCTTTATATCCCTACTCAATTTTTGGGTTCTGGGACACGTGCTCATCCTTGAACCCTCTTGGCAACGTGCGGTGGCCTATGCCCTGGGAAACGCTGGGGGATGCTTTTTGATTATGCGCTACATGAGGGGGAAGAAGTGAGGTTTACTTTCACGCAAGCCTTAGCAACACTTGTGATCTGGATAATTCTTCTCGGCTTGGGACCACTCCTGATTTTTTTACCCTATCCTGACTATCGCAAGCAGAATCGTAGAGGGGAAAAGTAAAATGGGAATCGTAGACATAAAGGCTACCGGGGAAGCGGTGGGCGCAGTCGGCAAGACCGTAATCGACATCGGGAAAGGGATCAAGACCCTTATCACCGGGAAACTGGACCCGGAAACGCAAAATGCCATCGACATTCAATGGGCGCAACTGGAATCCGCCGCGATGGCCCAGCAGTCCCGGATCAACGAGATCGAGGCGGCTTCCTCGAATCTGTTTGTGTCTGGCTGGCGGCCGGCGCTGGGCTGGACCCTGACGATTTCCCTGATGTCCTACTACCTGCCGCGCTTCCTCATCGGCATTACCCTCTGGGTAATCCAGGTCGTGAAAACGGGAATCTGGAGTCTGCCGCCAGATTTGGGAATCGGGGACGTGATCGGCCTGGTAGTGCCCATGCTGGGCATCGGCGGGCTGCGAACCTTTGAGAAGGTCAAAGGTGTGCAGGGGAAACACTAATGGTGATTCTACACGTCAAGAATATTACCTATGCCTCTTGTACAGACCCGAACAAGCTGGGGGCGCAAGACTGGAATAGCGCACACCAGCAATCCATCACACTGGCGGGTAATACCCTTGGGGCCTCTACACTTTCCGGTTCCAATATCATCCTATCGGGCGGAGCCAACATTAGTCTAAGCGCTGATGGGGCAAGCA
This sequence comes from uncultured Candidatus Bathyarchaeia archaeon, assembly GCA_964354115.1. Lineage (GTDB taxonomy): Archaea > Thermoproteota > Bathyarchaeia > Bathyarchaeales > Bathycorpusculaceae > DASPTR01. The sequence goes on from CAYGYP010000021.1 coordinate 5,018, forward strand.
TTGGAATTGTGGGGGCATCTGGCGGAGGCGGCCTGGCTCTGTCTGCTTCTGATGCTCTATTCTCCACGGGAACGGTTGTTTTGACGGGCACTCAGAATATTACGATTGGCACCGGTGCAGGAAGTATTCTAATTTCTGGACCCAATTTGACTCCCTATCTCACGACCGCTGCGTTGTCAGGTCATTCCCACGGGAATCCTTCTCTTGCGCTCACTAATCTATCCGGGACCACGGGTAGTGCATCTAACGGACTGACTCTTTCGCTATCCGCAGCGGCACCCGGCGGGGGGATGGCAATCCAGGCGAGTACCGTCACCATCACTTCCGGCACGGCGGTATTCACCGGGTCGCAGAACATCACTTTGAGCGCGAACGGGCAGACTGTCACGGTGCAGGGCCCGGACCTAAGCCCCTATCTGACTACGGCCATGGCTTCCGGTGAGCCACACATCCGGGGATTGGCTGGAAGCAATACGACCTTCACAAGCGGGACCGTGGTATTGAGCGGTTCCCAGAATATAACCATCGGTTCTGCCGCCGGGCAAATCGTGATCACGGGTCCCGATCTCACGCCGTATCTGACCACGGCAGCCCTATCGGGCCACTCGCACGGAAATCCATCCCTTGCGCTTACGAACCTCTCCGGGACGACTGGTAGCGCGTCTAATGGACTCACGTTGAGTCTTAGCGCTGCAGCTCCCGGTGGGGGCGGTGGAGTTGCGATCTCCGCGTCGAACAGCCTTTGGTCAAACGGCACGGTGACTCTGACGGGAAGCAGAAACATTACCGTCGGGACCGCCGCGGGGCAAATCGTCCTTACCGGACCGGATTTGACACCATATCTTACAACGGCCGCCCTCTCGGGCCATAGCCATGGGAACCCTTCTCTGGCGCTTACCAATCTCTCGGGAACGACCGCATCGAATAGCGCGGGTCTGACACTTTCCCTGTCGGCTTCGACGTACCTGACGACAGCAGCGCTCTCGAATCATAGCCACGGGAACCCGTCTTTGGCTCTGACGAACTTGTCGGGAACGACAGCGAGCGCTTCCAACGGGCTCACGTTGAGCTTGAGCGCCGCGGCTCCGGGTGCTGGTGGTGGTATCAATCTGGGCATCGAGGGCTCTACGACTTTCACTTCGGGTAGCGTGTTCATCAGCAACATGGGCGGCGTGAGTCTTTCCACAAGCGTAAACGGTGCTTCGCAGTATATCCGGTTGAGCGCGGGCGGCGGAGGTGCCGGACCCGCAGACCGGGGCTATTGCGAGATTATACAAGGAAATTATTTAACCACTATCGCAAATTTTACCGGCTTACAGAACAGCTTGATACTTGCTCCTTTCTGGCTGGAAGGTACAGCACTTGCGCCGAGCACATTAAGATTCTTGATTACCGGGATTGCCTCCTCAAACCGCTCGTGGATCGCCAGCATGCGGGCTGGGCTATATTCACAAGTAAACTCTACTTCTATGGCGCTCTTCGGGAGCACTTCGCAGGCCATCAGCATCAATGCGACCTCCGCGAGCACGGCCTGGAACGGCGCGCGATGGCTGGACTTCACGGGTATCGCGGGCACGATGACCAATGAAGGCCGCTGGATGGTGGCACTCGTAGTATCTGGAGCTGCCGCGGGAACCGCCTCAAACAATATAGCGATTTATGGGGGTAATAACCTTCCGGCACTCTCGGGTATTGTGATGAACAACACGACAAGCGCGACCGCCAGTACCGGAGAAAGGGCGGCGCTTCCGTGGTGGGGAATATATTCGGCGACCACGAATGGGCTTCCCGCGAACATCGAGCGGTCTCAGGTTTACGGAGGCAATAGCGCCTCGCTATTGGACCTGTACGCGATTATAAGAGAGTTTTAGCGTGCGCATACTGCTAACGGGGGCCGCGGGGTTTATCGGGCATCATGTCGCGCAACGCCTTGATGGCACCGGACACGAGGTTGTGGCTTTGATACGCTGCGGGAAAGTCGGGAGTCTATGCAGGCTCCAAGAAGTCGACTTTAAGGGCCGGATAATCTGGCATGATTTGCGCTCGCCGATTCCCAAAACGACGGCGGATCAACTTGGAGACTTCGACGCGGTGTTGCACATGGGAGCCGAAACGCACGTAGACCGTTCCATATTGGACCCCGCAGATTTCGCCATGTCGAATGTAGTAGGGACCACGAACCTGCTATGGTGGGCCAAGGATCACTGTGAACGGTTCGTGCAATTTTCAACCGACGAGGTATTCGGTCCAGCCGAGGATTCGAGCACGTGCGCCTTCTCGGAAGAAGCTCCGCACAACCCGCGCAATCCCTACGCCGCGAGCAAGAGTGGGGCGGAACAGATGGTGAAGGCGTTCGCCAACACCTACCGAATGCGGACGGCCATCGTGCGGGGAATGAACGTGTTCGGCGAGCGCCAGCACCCGGAAAAGTGGCTGCCGACGGTCGTGCGGAAGCTCCTGACCGGGGAAGAGATCACTGTCCACGCTGACCCGACTCGCACCCGTCCAGGGAGTCGATTCTACATCTACGCGGGCAATGTGGCGAAGGCCCTGGAGTTCATCCTAGCGGTGGACGAATCCGGACCGTTCCATTTAGTCGGGGAGCGGGAGGTCGATAATCTTGAGATGGTGAACTTAGTCGCCGGGATTCTCGGGGTCAAGGGCTACCGGGCGCGATTGGTGGATTTCCATTCCTCACGCCCGGGACACGATCTGCGTTATGCCATGCAGGATATCAATTTGAAAGCGCTGGGTTGGGAGATTCCGCAAACCTTCGAGAGTTCATTACGGCAAACGGTAAGTTGGTATCTAGAGCATAGGGAATGGCTATGAAACAAATCCTAATTGACGAGAGCATGAATAGGGCCGAAATAGATGCACAACGCCTGCTGCGCTTGCGGAAGGCTGGTAACTATCGGGATCAATCAACGATATGTATTATGGTCAATCGAGATGCCCATATACACATGCGAGTGGCCCTGGGTTGGTTCAATTTAGTAGCACCCATGAATCAGCGCTTTTATAGGCTGCCTGTTCTGAATATGGAAGTCGGGGCAGCCTATCAGACTGCATTCGAGCAGATTCTATCTCATCCCGAGTTGTCGAAGTGGAAATATATACTGACACTGGAAAGCGATAATATACCTCCTCCCGATGGGCTATTGAAACTGTTGGAAGACATGGAGGAAATCGACATTGTGGGGGGGCTTTACTGGACCAAGGGCGACCAAGGCCAACCCATGATCTACGGTGATCCAAGTGTAATGCCGGTCAACTTTTGGCCGCAGATTCCCCAGAACGAATGTATACAGCGTTGCAACGGCCTGGGGATGGGCTTCACGTTATTTAAGATGGAGATTTTCAAGGATTCACGGCTTGTCAAGCCATGGTTCAAAACCAGACAGGGCATGGAAGAAGGGCGCGGAATGGCCATGTATACCCAGGACTTATACTTTTTCGAGAAAGCCATTGCCCTCGGATACCGTGTCGGATGTGACACAAGAGTAAAGGTAGGACACTTTGACGAAACACAAGACATCGTGTACTAAACCGATGCAGAGAAAAACGAAGAAACTGGAAGTGGCGCCGTTCAAGCTGGACATCGGCGGTGGACAGCGGAAAGAAGAAGGATGGACCGTCGTAGACATCTGGGAAGGTGCCCAGATCGTGCATGATCTATTCCGATTCCCGTGGCCGTTCAAGGATTCGTCTGTTGACGAGGCGAAGATGATACACTTCCTAGAGCACGTGCCGGGTAAGTTGCGATTCGCCCTCATGGATGAGGTCTGGCGGATACTTAAACCAGACGCAAGGATATTCATAATATGTCCTTATTATTCTTCGTCGGCGGCGGTACAAGACCCTACTCACGAATGGCCACCCCTCTGTGATATGAGTTTTGCGTATTTCAATAAGGCCGCTAGAGTGAATGCGGGTTTGGGTCATTATCCCGTTATTTGCGATTTCGATATTGCAACACCCGAATATGAAGCCGACGCGGGACCACCCTTAAATATCGGCAGCAGGAACGAGGAGTTTCGTTCAATGGTCATCAAGCATTACTGGAATGTAGTGCATTTAATCAAAATATATCTCACCAAGAGAGTGGGGCGATAGGTGTCATGGCTCGAAACGGCATCTTGGGCAGACGAAACATTTGTTGAATTAGTCGCCGAATGGCTTGAACTCCAGCCCTGGTATTGTACATATTGGATTTGCGAAGAATATATACCGCCTCCGCCACCATCTCCCGGCCATGCACCGGGCGCTGCTTTTCGCCGGGCGCCCAGGATACGCATCGGTCCCCAATACAACCCACCCCGCAATCAGCCACCCCGCAATATCTTATCGGGCCGCTAATATATTGCAAAAAAAATAGCAAATGGGGCTTGACAATTCGTGCGGCATACCCTAAAATCTGCTTAATGACTGGGTGGGGAATGACAGGAGCGGCGGCACCGCCCGGATTTATGGATTCGCCCCAAAGTAGACAGAATATTTACACCGCGAAGTTGTCCGATTGCGGCGCTACCTTTTTGAATATGGACAGTTTTCATCCTCCTATTCCGGCTAGGTTTCCCTACCACTTAAAGCGGGAGCGGACGGAAGAACTCACGCCGCAAATAATTCAACAGCAAGAAGCCCTCGCCCTTACTTTTTGGGAAGCCTTCCAAATCCTTGGGTATCGCCTTGATTGCTTTGAGGAGCGAATCAGGGAGATTCAAGACAGGCTTTGGAAATTAGAACATGAACAGAGTAGTTAACGGTTCGTGCTATTCATTTGTGCTACCGGCAAGGAGGCAAGGCGTAGCAGGATCGGGAGCGGGCCGATTGCATCCCGCTCACAATAGATAGAAATGGGGGGAGTTGCGATGAGGGCTGGTGCAAAGACCGGCTCCCCCCGCACCTCCCTCCCGGGAGCTGGCCAGATGAACGAGAAGCAAGCCGCGAGAAAGCCGCAATACGGTATGGATTGCATGTTACTGGACGCGGCCCGCCGTGAGCTCCTTGAATCATGCGATGAATGTCTTAAATCTGCTTGGCTCTTGCAACGCCGAATAAAGAGCATGCGTGGCAAGATGATTTCCCCCTCGTCTTGTTCAGCCCTGGATAAACAGCGCGAATGGATAGACTGGCTCATCGCCGGCCTAGAGGATTTCAAGGATTACACGGAGGAGAACGAGGCCTGGGAACCGTCGGAAATATTTGTTTTCCCCGATGCGGCAGACGCCGCCATGGAGGAATTGCTGGAAGTGATAGGAAACAAAGATGGCAAATGAAGTAGGGAAAATCTATGCAGCGATTCCTGCGATCATGGCCGAGATTGGAGCCATCGGCAAGGACCGCCGGAACACTCAGCAGGGCTATGCCTATCGTGGCATCGAAGATTTCTACAACGTGATTCAGCCCCTTATGGTGAAGCATCGGGTATTTTCTGTCCCGGAAATCCTGAGCAAAGAGCGCGAGGAGCGCACCACCACGAAAGGCTCCGTATTGATCTACACGACCATGACCGTGAAATACACCTTTTTCGCCGAGGATGGTTCCTCGGTGACGGCCACGGTCAGCGGGGAGGGCATGGACTCGGGGGACAAGTCGGCAAACAAGGCGCTATCTGTAGCCCATAAATACGCGCTGGCGCAGATTTTCGCGGTTCCCACGGCGGATATGACAGACCCGGAAACCGACTCGCACGAAGTCAAAGAAAAGCCCAGGACCGATCCTCCACCCCCTGCCGGAATCCCCGGCGAAGAAATTGAGTTTCTGAGGGATGATCTGCTCACCTACCTTGACCACTCCAAGGGCATGATCACCGAGGACGCCGCCAACAAACTACGGGAAGCCGTGGCCCGGCGGGAGAAGGAAGACCCGCCGCAGAAGTTCGCGGAGTTCCTGCGGAAAGCCCTCGCTGCCACGGTAGAGGAAGTGAAGAAGCAGGAAGCGCTGCGGGGCGCGAGTACGAACCCGATGGCCGCCACGGTGGGGAAACTGGCGCAGGCGGCGAGAGAATCCGGCAAAATGCCCGCCGAGGTGAAGCAGGGAGGTTTACCGTATGATCATGACTGATACCGCTGTCTATCGGCCCGGCGGGGAGCGCTGTCATTTTTATAGCGCCGACGGGGAACCCGTATGGGAGCTGCCCAACAAGAGCAAGGGCGGGATGCGGCCCGTGACGCTGGCCGACGCCAAGAAGCTGGACCTTCTCCCCTCCATCACTACCGTGATCCAGGGAGGACGACCCACACCCTTCGGATTGCAGCGCTATAAAATGGAGCAATTCGGGCAACACCTTCTCACTACTCCCCGGCTAGTGGATGAAAGTGACGAGGCGTTTCTAGGCCGAGTCAACGACGATTACCAGGATGCCATGGAGGAGGCACCAGACCTAGGGACGGCGATCCATGGGGCAATCGCGGACTTTTTGCGATCTGGGAAACAATGCAAATCAGGACTTGAAGTTATTTTTGCCAAGATCAGGGCCTGGATAGAACGGTATGTTGATTCCTTCAAGCTGATTGAAAGACCGCTCGCGGATCCCGAAGCGGGCTATGCCGGAACACCGGACGCGCTGCTCTGTATGCGTTGCGGGGCATACTGGCTGGCAGATTGGAAAACACAAGCCATCCAGAAAAAGCCCCGGGTTTATGACGAATGGGTGATTCAGCTCGCGGCGCAGCGGCAGCTTCTGCGGCGGCACGACATAGAGGTGAACGCCGTTGCAAATGTCATTATTCCCACGACAGATTATCAGATCGTCGAGGAGTATTGCTGGTCGCCGGACGAGATAACTTGGGGTGAGCAAGCCTTCCGGTTGGCCCTGGATAGCTACCGGCACAACAATCGCTTTCCGCTCAAGAAGGCCGCATGATTCTTTTCACTGCTCCGGTCTATGCCGCCGACAGTCTCACTCATGCTATCTCTACCCCGGCCTCCTGGCGGGCAGCGGTAGATGTGCTGATCGAGCGGGAAGCGGCACGGCAGAAAACCAAGCACCCGGCGCTCACCGTGCGGCTCTCCGTTCCGCACCGGCCCCGTACTACGGGCTGGAAATCGCAGAACCATCACCTAAGAGGTCATGCTCGCCAACTGTGCGAGGATACTGGCTTCACCATGCAGGAAATGATGCAAGTCATCAAAGCGGATACCCCATCCTGGCCGGTGGAGTACAAGGAGTTTAACGGCAAGACGCGCATGATCTATGCCAGCGAAGCGGACGTAAGCATAGAGGTCTGTTCCGAGGCGATTGAGATAACGCATCGCATCGCCGCCGACCGGGGTATCAATTTGATCGAGGGCGATTAATGAAATCTCAGTCCATGCGCGACAAGGGTAAGGAATATGAGCGCGAATTGGCCCGGGAAATCGAGGAAAGACTGGGAGGCCGGGCTTGGCGCTCTCCTTCTTCTGGTGCGATGTGGTACGCCAAACAGGATGTGGTATGCCAGGGCAATATCGCCCAGCGCTTTCATATTGAAGCCAAGCGGCAGGAGCGGGTGAACCTGGAAGAAGCCTACGGGCAGGCGCTTCGCGGAGCGGGGCAAAACAAAGTACCCGTGGTAGTCACGCGCAAGAGCCGGGATGTGAGCATGGTGTACATGAAGTGGGATGATTTCCTGGCGCTGCTGGAAGAATTGCAGCGCAATACGGGGGGTGCGGCATGAAGCGCCTTGATCCTTTCGCTTTTTTCTCACTGCTGGCGGGCGTGGTCCTGTTGCTGGCAATTGTCGCCTGTTTCGCCTACCCGCTACAGCCGCCGATGGTGCGCTACAGCATCAGCTCCGGTGTGGGCTATCGTCTCAAGCCGTTGGGCGGCGGAGACTTCGCGCTGCACCCCGGGGTGGATATAGTCGGACCTCCAGGCTGCGCGATCCTGGCCGCAGCGCCAGGGGTGGTGGCCGAGCACTGGCCGGCGCCAGGCACGCCAGATCCGCGGCGGCCCGGGAAAACCTTCGGCGGGCACCCCATCATGGGCGGCTACATCGTGATCGACCATGGCGGCGGGATCTTCACGAAGTATGGGCACATGAGCCGGACTT
>CAYGYP010000022.1:0-3652 GCA_964354115.1 uncultured Candidatus Bathyarchaeia archaeon
GGCCTCATAGCCAAGATTCTCAAATACCTCTACGATGAGGAAATGATCGAAGTCCCAGGCGACGAGATCAATGCCACAAAGCTCGGAAAACGAGTAAGCGAACTCTACATAGACCCAGCTTCAGCCGTCATAATTCGCGAGTCGCTAGAGCGAAAACCAGTTTGCCTAACAGAATTGAGCCTTCTCCACATGATCGCGCACACACCAGACATGGGCCCAGTACTAAGACCATACAGTCAGGAAATAGACGAAATAGCTGTCTTAATGGAGGAACACAAAGCAGAATTTCTAGCAGACGTGCCGAATGAATTGGAGGACACAGTAGCCTACGAACAGTTTCTCGGCGAAGTGAAAACTGCAATGACCTTGCAGGCATGGATCGACGAGATGAGCGAAGATCAGATTATCGAGAGATTCAGAGTTCAACCAGGCGACCTCTACAGAACCATTGAAAACACCAAATGGCTGCTTCATGCCACACATGAGTTGGCCGTCCTTTTGGCCAACAAGCAAGTTATACCGCAGGCTCTCGGGCTGGAGGCAAGAGTAGCCAAGGGCGTAAAGAAAGAACTGCTACCACTTGTCAGGCTAGAGGGAGTAGGCAGAGTCCGCGGACGCATCATATACAACGCAGGATACAAAACAATAGAAGACATAAAACACGTGGCACTTGACGAGTTAACGAACCTGCCGCTGATAGGACCAAGGCTGGCCAAGAAGATCAAAGAACAAGTCGGCGGATTCGTGAAGAAGGAAACATGGGAAAAACTCGAAAGAGAAGACCAGTGGAAACAAACAGCACTGACTGAATACTGAACACCGCCCCTCAGGAGGGAACTTCAACGTGCCACGTATGCATCACTCTTCAGAGCATGCCTCGCCAAACACTCACCACTAATCTCAAAACTCGACTTGCACCCGACGCGGCTTTCACCGACACGATCACGAATCCATACAAACGACACTGAACGACCAACATAACCGCTCATTGCGAAAGGTACTCATAAGACCCTCAAAATAGACTGCACGCGGATAGTTGCAACTATTGCGGCAGAAGTGTCGAGAACTATACTACGACCTACTCTAACATAGAGCCGCTAACACGTCATGTGCCCTGAAAACCCAGCGCGTGCGATCGTCCGAAGATTCCTATAACGTCTTTGAAGAGTATTTGCCTAGTTTCCGGCTCTTCGTTCTTCTGCCTTCTTCTCCGCCGCAAGCTCAACCTGTCTTACAGCCGTGCCCAAATAGTTCTTCGGATTCAACGCATGATCAATCTCCTTTTCGCTCAGGTTTTGAGTTACAGCCTTGTCATCGAGAAGAACCATCTTGAACGGCCGTTTCTCATCCTCACTTTTTATGGCAAGCTTTCGGAGAAGCTCATGAGCCTCTTGACGGCCCACACTCTTCCGTGTCAAGGCCACCATCACCGCTTCAGACATGGCACGTCCCTGAGTCAGTTCAACGTTCTTCAGCATACGCTGCTCATCAACATGCAAGTTCTCAATAATACTGCTCATCAAAAAAAGCATGTAATCGACCAACACGCACGCTTCCGGAAGTATGAATCGCTCCGCCGAAGACTGAGTCAAGTCTCTTTCATGCCACGTAATCACATTCTCCAATGCTGGAACCGCAAGACCTCTCATTATGCGAGCTAAACCGCATATTCTCTCACAGGTCTCTGGGTTCCGCTTGTGAGGCATCGTCGAACTACCAACCTGCTTCCCCTCCTCAAAGGCTTCAAAAAGCTCCGCGATCTCAGGCCTCTGCAACTCCCGAACCTCTGTCGCAAAATTGTCAAGTGAAGAAGCAATAATTGCCAGCAAACACACGAGTTCTGCGTACCGATCCCTTTGAACGATCTGAGTGGAAATCTCAGCCGCTTTGATTCCAAGTCTTTGCATGACGAGTTCCTGAATCCTCGCGGCATGCGGCCCTAGAGCAGCTTGAGTTCCCACAGCCCCGCTCATTTTCCCAACTAATATGCGGTCCTCGCACTGTTTCAACCGTTCAATATGCCTAGCAGCCTCGCACCTCCAAACAGCAAATTTAAAGCCAAGAGTAATCGGCAAGGCATGCTGACCATGCGTCCTACCCATCATCAAAGTCTCTTTGTACTGCAAAGCTTTCTCCGCCAACACCATTTCGAGATCATCTAGCCTCTTCATGATCAGCTCAAGAGCATCTTTCAGTTGAAGAGCATTTGCAGTGTCAACAACATCATAGCTTGTCGCCCCAAGATGAACAAAAGCTCCGCTTGACCCGCTGGCTTCTGCCAAGGCTCTGACGAGAGCGGCAACATCATGCTTTATTTCATGTTCAATCTCTTTAATCCGGCTTAGCTTAACACGCTTCGACAGAGCCGTGGCCATGATTTTTTCTGCATCCTTCCTTGGTATGTTACCGACCTCAGCATGAGCCCAAGCCAATGCTGCCTCGACATCTAGCATTTTCTGGACGCGTGTCTCCTCCTCAAAAATCCGCTTCATCTCAGAGGTTCCATAACGACCCGTGTCAATAGGCAAGATAGGCAAGCGATTTTCCCTCGCAAGAAGATAGACGCGCTCAAGATTAATGTTTTACCTAGAATACGAGACTTCAGATAGGCAAGCGAACATCACGCTTCTTTCTTGTAGTCCAGAAGGGTACAGTGTTTCTCCAGGTACTCTCTTAGCTTGTCTCCCAGAGTCCGTCTTAGCAAGTCCGTACGAATGTTCAGGTATTCGTCTCGCAGAATATCAAAGTGGAACCGATCCCATTTCCGTCCATTCACAAAGGCTGACTGTCTCGACACCCCACTTTTCCTGAAACCGCATGCTTCAAGCGATTTGTGAGCTCGATAATTGTACTCCACGCTCGACGCTTCGCAACGGTCTACGTTCAATTGATTAAAGCACATCTCAAGCAGCGCGACTGTTATCTGCCTGCCCAAACCCTTGCCCCACAGCTCCTTATTGCCAATGTAGGTGCCAACGTCCGCGGTCTTCACGTTGCTCCAATCTTGTCGTTCAATGCGAGCAATACCAATGGCCTCTTTCGAGTCAGCAAGCTCAATGATGAAGTGCAGCTCTCGTTCATCCTGCATCCATTCTTCATACTGCTTTTCAAGCTGCGCCATACTCAAAAAGTTCATGGGCCTATTTCTCGAGTACATTATCACTTCAAAATCGTTCTCCCACGTATGCAACATCTTCAAGTCCTCTTTCTCCACGGGCCTAAACCGCAAGTCGCCAAACTCAAACATGAGCGTTCACCATTCAAATCCACGATGCTTAACACAAGGCTGCTATTAACTCTAACCAAACATGCATAACAGCAGTTTCAGCCATAAGCAGTTGTCGTCGGACCACAGACTTGAAAGGGTCACAGTCCAGTTATTAGAGACGAGGCCATCATTAATGTTTAAGCGATAACTCTGAGGAAAGGATCAGCAGTAACATGGCAGCATTGATTGCACTAATGGACAAGAAGGGTAAAGATGCAACTGAACCAGCCGTCAACATGCTCAGCGCACTATCATCGGTAAGCCCTGAAGCTTTCGGCATAGGATCAGCGTCGCAAGTGAAAATAGAAAGAACGACTGATGCGCTACGAAAGATGGACCTGAAGTCACACACAGTAATAGGGTACAGGTTCTCAGGAATTCTTC
>CAYGYP010000022.1:3752-12755 GCA_964354115.1 uncultured Candidatus Bathyarchaeia archaeon
AATATTCATCCAAAAATCATCAGGTGACTATGCTTTCGCACTGGCCGCAGCAGGGAGGCTTTTTGCAGGCAGAGACCCAGTTGGCGCGCGTCCACTCTATTATGGCGAAAACGCAAGGTTCGTAGCGTTAGCATCTGAGCGCAAGGCATTGTGGAGAATAGGAATAGACAAAGCCTATTCATTTCCGCCGGGACACGTTGCCGTTATCGACAAGAATGGCTTCAAACACGAACCTGCCAAGACTCTTACATATTCAGAACCAAAGCCAATATCCATGCAGGCAGCGGCTGAAAAGCTAGAAGCGCTCCTTCGAAATTCGACCGCGCAGAGAGTTTCAGCCCTGAAGGAAGCAGCCATAGCCTTCTCAGGCGGACTAGACAGCAGCATAATAGCATCGTTAGCCCGAGAGTCAAAACTGAATGTGCAGCTAATTCACGTCAGCCTTGAAGACCAGAAGGAAACCGAACATGCGAAAAAAGTGGCGGAGATTCTTAAACTCCCAATCCATACCCGCTTACTTAAGCAAGAAGATGTGGAAGAGGTTCTGCCAAAAGTCTTATGGCTCATTGAGGAAGCTGACCCAGTCAAGACGAGCATAGGTATTCCAATATATTGGGCCGCAGAACAAGCGGCAGAAATAGGATTCAAAGTGATGCTAGCTGGGCAAGGTGCTGATGAACTCTTCGGGGGATACAGAAGATACGTGGATGATTATTCTCTGCTGGGCGAAGAAGAGGTGAGAAAAAGAATGGTCCGCGACATCGAGGGAATCTGCGAGACCAATCTTGAAAGAGATTTCAAAATATGCAATTTCCACGATGTCGAATTGCGCCTTCCTTTTGCAACCTTTGAAATAGCAAAATTCGCCTTGGACTTGCCTGTTAAGCTGAAAATTGACCCTCGACAAGACAGCCCACGAAAACTTGTTTTGCGGAAGACAGCAGAGAACATGGGCCTTCCACAATGTGTTGTTCAGAAACCGAAGAAGGCAATGCAATATACTACCGGCATCGATAAGGCGATCAGGAGATTGGCTAAGAGACATGGCCTCGCTTTAAGAGACTTCTTGGACAGAACATTCCAGAAAGAATCGGAAAGGACCGTTTGACGTGGTCAAGACTGCTGTAGTTTTCTCACCTGTGTTCTACAAGCACAACCCTGGCAAAGGACATCCTGAGTCGGCTAGACGACTGAAAGCAATTGTCGAGGAAACAGAGAAAATAAAGATTCAATCTGATGCAAGTCTGCAGTTCGTACAGCCTGAAAGAGCGAGCATAGAAGATGTTGAACTGGTCCATGCAATAGAATACATCAGGCTTGTTGAGGCCGTTTGCAGAACAGGCGGAGGACCATTGGATCCACAGGACACCGTTACTTCTCCAGACAGCTTTGAAGTCGCCCGTTATGCCGTTGGTGGAACGTTGAAAGCAGTCAACCTTGTCATGAAGAAAAAATTTGAGAATGCTTTCGCTTTGATTCGTCCACCTGGACATCATGCTGGGAAGTTCCGCGCACTAGGCTTCTGCATTTTCAACAATGTTGCCATCGCAGCCCAATACTTGATCGAGAAACTTGAACTCAAAAAAGTGCTAATACTTGATGTGGACGCCCATCATGGGAACGGAACACAAGAGAAATTCTATGAAACTGACAAAGTTTTGTATATAAGTCTCCATGAGGACCCTACAGATTTTCCTGGAACAGGATTCACAAAAGAGGTTGGAAAAGGAGAAGGCCTAGGGTACAATGTCAATATTCCACTGCCCTATGGTACGAGTGACCAAACTTATCTGAGGGCAGTTAAAGAAATCGTGACCCCGATAGTGTGCGAGTACAAGCCGGAGTTCATGTTGGTATCTGCTGGCTTCGACAGCCACTACAAAGATCCTGTGGGAAATCTTTCCCTGTCGGCCTTATGCATCGATCAAATCTACGAAACGATAATGAGCCTCGCTTCAAGAATTCACGGAAAAAGGCTCGTATGCGTACTTGAGGGGGGCTATAACCCGAAATCCATCGGAAAACTGGCAGTCACAGCAATTGCAAGAATGAGTGAGACGCCGTTAGAAGTAGAGGATAGAGTCCCAACGACTAGAAAGAACACTGAATTACGAGGTGAGTGGGTCATAAAAGAAGTGAAAAAAGTTCAGCGAGCTTTTTGGAGCATAGATTAGAATGCTGGTTGAAAGCTGATAGGAAGGGCTAAGGAATTATTCTATGACTTGAATTGCTCCTTCGGAACATTGAACCTCGCATGCTCTGCACACCAAGCATTCGTCAGGCTTTACAGCAATCGACTTTCCGTCCGTTATTTCATAGACGCCCACTGGGCACGTGTCCTTGCATGTTCCGCACCCGGTGCATTTGTGGTTATCAACCACTATTTTGACCATTCCTTTTCCTCTCTACGTTAGATTTTCAGTGAAAATCTTGCGCTGACATAAAAGCATTTAGGTCATTTATCGGGTTTCTTCACGTAGCCTCAAGAGAATTCCATTAATCGTGGTTTTGGCCCTTTCTTTCCTACGTTGGTAGTCTGCTAAACGGTTTCGGTAAGCTTCCAGCGAGAGCTCTCCGCGGCTGTGAAGACTCTCAGCGTTCTTGATGTTGGCTCTGACCTCGCTTATTTCGGCTTCCGCAACTTCAAGCTGCAACATCAATCCCGAATATTGACCGCCTGCTGTGCGCATTCTCTCTTTAAACTCTGTCAGGTTCCTAGACACTCCGCTGAGACGCGCCTCCAACGTTCGGCTCATCACTTTGTATCTGCGTCTCGGAATCCTGCCCTTTTCCACTCTTGCCTCCAAGGATTCCAACTCCGAATCTATTCTCTTCTTCTCTTCATAAGCATCCACAAACGATTTGAAATATTCTGGGCCAAGTCTCATTGCTGCAGGGGATCTGGAGACTCGACCTTGACCCTTCGATCTCTGGGTGGCTACAGCGACAATCACGCTCCCAACAACCGCAACTGCCCAAACCCACATGGTCGGACGGAATGATGCCCATAGTGGATTGTACTCATACGAGACATCAAGGCTGACTTTATCTAAAATGATAACGTCATTCTGGGTCAGTGATACGGTTTCCTGATATATGCCTTTCCCGATGCTGGAGATTTCACTGGTTAGACTACTCTCAAGAACTTTGATTCTTGCGCCCTCGGGCAAGGCAACTATAACTGATACTTGATCAACATAGTAATTCTCATGCTCAAACAAAGGTAGTTTCAGAGAGAAAACGTTACCGCTTTCCTGCGCAAGGAAATTTCCAGGTAGAGAATACCTCATTATGAATCTACCGGATTCACCGCTTCCGACTTCCAAATTGAAAGCAACTTCGTAGCGATTCGTATTCGCATCCGTCTGGGTCAAGCTAGCAGCCTTTCTTCCGAACTGATCCGTTGCTTCAGCATCGGAAGCATTGGAAGGCAGAAACACATCGAAAGACCCTAATGCCGTTAACCCGCTGTTTGTTATGGCATAGGTGTCAACGCCATCTATTCCACCAAACTCGTTTACAGCTATATTACGGTCCAGTTTAGTTACCTCAACCATAGGAATACTTGTATCAAGCAATAGGAAATCCAAAAGTGCGGGTGCGTGAGTCAATTCCTGTAAATCTTCCTGCGAATATGCAAAGCCGCTTACTGTTCCCGCTTCAAATAATGCACCTTCAGGGGCAACGATTGAGACATTACACAAGTCAGCCTTCTTGACAAGACTTGGATATGCTGGAAAATCCAGCTCGTACCTGCTCGCGTTCTGCGGATCCCGTGCCACAAGACTATTGGAAAGCACAAAGGCCACAGTGAAAGTCTGCGGTGCCCCAAGCGGAAACTCTACTCTCACACCGTAGAAACCCATGCGGCCCATTAAGGGCACGTTGAGAGAAACTGGAAAGTTATCGGATCCGGCGAAGGCGAAGCACTTGAGAACGCTCTGACCGTATTTGTCTGGAAACCCGATAAGAAAATCACCAAGGCCAGTCGTATTCAATCTTAGAGTATCATTGATGAAAACATAGCCGTTATACATGATCGTTACAGTATGGAAAACATGTTCTATGCTATATTCGCTATCCGCCCTGACGGGTCTAACGCTTAACGAAATTGAAACAAAAATCACCATGGCAATAGTCAACACGGTGAATAGTGAGGCTGTCTTTTTCACTCGATCTTCCTCCATCTGACATTCGACGTTTTGGGCTGTCTATTTATTGATAAGCCCATTTATTTACTTTTGGAAATACACAGTCGTGCTCGGCGCATTTTTGACCATTGGGCATCGAAATGTCGATAGAAACATAGTCAACACGTGTCTAATACGATTTGGGAAAATTGAAACAGACCTGATTAGGCATGTGGTTCATGGTCCACCATGTTTAAGGTAATAATCGTGTTCTTTCTTTGATCCGAAGCTTCTTACACCTTCTTTTTTCAGCTGCTTCCTGAGTTTGTCGGCGTATTGCTTTTCAATCTCGCCCCTTCTTTCCATGTAGGCAACTATTTCTTCGGCCTGGTCCTGTGTGTCACAACGGCGAAGGAAGTCTATCACGTCTGGTATGTAGTGCACAAAACATCTTGAAGATGCGTGTTCTCCAGTTGGAGCATCTGTCCGCACTGAGTTTATTGCCACTCTGTTGGCGTCGCAGTCCAGCTCCTTGGCAAGGTTTGGAAACATCCTTTTCATCGATTCCTTGTCGAATCCCATGCACATGCACTCGACAGATGTAAAGCATCTTCAGATTATTTATGGGAAATTGCCATATTTAAACATCCGTGTGACCTGGCTAGTATCATCTCTGAATTTCGGTCTTCAGGACGTCTACCAAAGAAGTACGTCTAACGTGTCATACGTGCCTGCGGACGATCTGCTGAACACGACTGGTCTAGAAAGGAACGAATCTTCGTTTGGGGTTTTCCTTGAGCGTTTTCATCAGTTCTTCGATTCGGAGCCCCACGATTAGGTCTTCGTATATGTCACATTTCGTTTTAACCGTCGCTTCTTCCGTGCTGCTCACTTTGATTTCCGCTTTCTCTCCTGCCGGACACTCGACATGTATATGAAATGAAACGTTCCTTTTTCCCTTCTTTGTTACAGCCGCTCTTTCGGTCTGCATTATCTTGATATTGTTGTGCCTTAGCAACTTCAGGACCTGATCAGGGTGATCATGGTAGACAATTATGTCGATGTCGCTATTGTGATGTATCGTTCCTCGCCAAACGCTCCCTATCAGTACGGGGTTGTGCTCCTTCAGGATTTGCATTAGCACTAGAGCTTCCTCGCGCATTTGGACTAGCCGGTCTATTCTAGATGAGCCTTCGTTCTCCGATGCCATTCTGTCAAGCTCAACTGCAACTTCAAGATTTGTGGGAAGAAGATGCGCGCCAAACGTTTTTGCAGCTTTTAGTTTCGCCTGCTTATATTCTTTTTCAAACCCAGAATAGAGTAGATTCGCAGCCTCTCTAGCGATCTTTCTTCTTAGGCTCAGAGTGCCGAAATCCAAGGGTTCACCATGTTGTCCTGATAGGCTGAGAATTAGTGTTTTATTATCTGCTCATATACCTCTAACGTTTTTTCAGCCACTTTGTCCCACGTGAACTCGCTCAGAACCCGGCGTCTGCCGTTCTTACCGAGCCATTTGATCTTCTCTGGACTTTCCAGAGCACTGTTTACGCCCCAAGCTATGTCTGATGGATTGCTCGGATTGACGTGAAAACCGCATTGTTCTTCGCCGCAGCAAATGACTATTTCCCGCATTCCACTCACGCCTGCTGCGCCGACTACGACGGGGCGTTCCATACTCATTGCTTCAAGTGCGACGATTCCGAAAGGTTCGTAGAGGCTTGGGAAAACAGCCACGTCGCAGGCAGCATAGTGAAGAATACGTTCTTCCTCTGAGATGAAATCGAAGCGGAATTTCACATAGTCCTGCATTCTCGTGGCTTTGACCAAGTTCGACAAGTATTCTTGCAGGTCGCCTAAGCCCACTATGACCAGTCTTGCGTTCGGCGTTTTCTGCAGTATATGAGGCAGGGCCATTATTAGCTTGTCGACTCCCTTTACCCCAACTAGTCTGCCAAGGAAAAGAATCATCAGTTCGTTATCTTTTATGCCATAAGATGCTCTGACTTTCTTGATTTGTTCTGCATCTACTGCTTCTGGGCTGTATTTCTGCGGATCAACACCGTTGTAGCATACTTGTATCCTGTCTCTCGGAAACCCAAGTTTCGTAAGCTCATCTTTCATAGCGTGGGAAACGGTGACGATCACGTCAGCCGCCATGGCACAGTGGAGTTCAATGTTGCTCACAACTTCTGAGCCGTTTCCAAGCGTTCTGCCCTTTTCGGTTGAGTGAACATGGAAGGCCAGCGGCAGTCCGACTTCTTTTTTGACGGTTATGCCACCTATCGCTGAAAGCCAGTCATGCGCGACGACGATGTCATATTTTACGCCCTCTTTTCTGATGAGTTCATTTACAAGTTTTGAGGCACTCAAATAATTGTAGATGAGGATTTTGGAGAACAGATGAATGCCTCTCCCCCATTTCTTGATGTCCTCTGCGATTACGTCTGGGAGTGAATCGGAAACGTCTATGTGTAGTGGCCGGTGGATTTCAATCCCGCGCCAAATCTCTCTTGTGGGAAGACTACCGGCGTCATCATTCATCGTGAAAATTGTGATGTCATTGTCCATCAAAACAAACTTGCGCGTAATCTCTGCTGCATACGTTCCCAAGCCACCGACGATCTTCGGGGGGTACTCGTAAACAAGCACAGCCATCTTCATGCTTTTCACCGTCTTCAACTGATCAACGTTGGCTTATGTTTACAGAACCATTACTTATTTACCTTCCTAGAAATATGCCACTATTTCATTGCCTGAACTATCAATCGGCTTCGAAGTTTGCCTTCAACCTCTTTCTCATGCAATTCTATGCTCAGTACTTTGAAGTCGTTGAAGAGGCGTCTCAGCTCTTTTTTGTCGGCAAAATGATGGATGACTCCCTTCTCATGGCCTCCTGTTTCGACAAACGTGTTCTCTTCAATTTCATCACCTTTTCCAAAGCTGTACGTCCTTCTCGAAAGAAAGTCTATGAGAACAGTGCCATTCTTTCTCAGAACCCTGCGCGTTTCCAAAAGAGTCTTTTGGATTGCTGGGAGTTTTTGATGGTAAATGGCACGCGTGCATATTACGGCATCAAAGCAGGAATCTGAGTAGGGCAGATAGTTCATTGCAGTTTTCATGAGAGCGGCCTCCAATCCGCGTTTTCTTAGCCGTTCCTTGGTCATTTTCAAGCCTGTCGCTGAAATGTCGGCTCCGTTGACTTCTAGACCTTGTTCGGCCATGTAGATGGCATGTCTTCCCGCGCCGCAAGCGAGATCTAGTACTATTGGGCTGTTCCTTTTGCGTAGGAAACCAACAAAATCGACGACAAATTCGTCAGGTTCTTCTGTGCTGTATACTTTTTCTGGCAGTATCCGGTCCCATTTGCTCAACTATTTTGTCCTCGAATTACAATCGAGTTCTTCCCTTATTAGGAATGCTTGCATCGATTGCATTGATAAACAGGATAATCCAGTCACAGCAGGTCTTCAGAGATTCTCTTTCACTCTGCCGAAGCTCGGAAAATCTGAAAAGCCTATAAGGTAGATACAACAAGGATTAAAGGTGCAGCAAGATGAGTGTATCACCTGTTAAACGGCTGATCCTTGAAACCATGTGGGTGCTTGACAAACCAGCCAAAGCAACAGAGATAGCAAAGGGTACAGGTGTCAACTTCCCTTCGGTTATGATGCACATAATAGGGCTCACCCGCCTAGGATATGCCGTGTCGTCTGAAAAAGGATTCTACTCCATTACGGAGAAAGGCAAGAAGACGCTGGGTCTTCCTGAAATCGACAAAGAAAAAGCAGTCGAGATTTTAGCATACTTGCCCGTGGACAAATCATTCCATTTCTACGTCGATTACGGAAAACCAGTTGACGTCCACGCTGCAAGTCTTCAAGACTTCTGTGACAAGATTATGACAGTTGACCCAAGCTCAATTGAATTTCACACAAACCGCGGAGACTTTGAGGCATGGTTCAATGGACTGGGCGATGCGGAATTAGCTCGGAAAGCACTGCTTATCAGAGGGCAGAAAATGTCTGGGGAAGAATTGCGAAAGAAGCTTTACGATGCTGTGAAGAATCGGTTTGAAGAACTGGCTAAGGTCAGAAAGCAGGCAGATAGCAACGCGTGATCCGATCGAGACTGTTCTAGGCTGTTGTAAATCGTTCTTTGAGTTTGTCTAAGACTTGTTGCAGAGCAGCGTATTCCAGCGCGCGTACAACCTGATGCCCGCCAGTGAGCCGACGTCGCACTTGAATAGGCTAACTGGTTTTCCTGGGCAAAGGCATCACCACAAGTCTGAGCTATGTTTAAAGCAGGGTCACAGGTCTTAAATAATTTCTTGGGGGATTCCAAAAGAATCATAAAACAATAGGCCCCATACTTGGAGGGTGGTGAATGCGTTTATGAACGGGTTGAGAGCCATATCAGCTAAGGTTCCTGACGAGGTTTACAAGGAGATGCTTTTGCGTGTGCCGGAAGGAGATAGGAGCAATTTCATTCGAGACGCGATTATGGAGAAGCTCCAGAAGACACCTAAGCCTGACAAGATTTTGGAGTTGGAGCAGCGGGTTGGCAAGATGGAAAAGGAGTTTTCAGAGGTCAAAAAGTACCTTGCCGATTTGGAACTGCTTACCTATGATCGTGGAAAGACGAACCCTCACGGGTTCTGCATTGACGAGATGGACCATAAGCTCGTGGATTATCTGATGCATTACAAGGGCGCAACCACTCCTGAACTGGCGGACTTTATGAAAACTAACAGGTGGCTGGTCTTGAACAGGCTGAGGAGAATGCAGAAGGCTTCCAGGAAGCAACTGGGGAAATCAGTAATAGATTATTACGCTGGCGAAAGGTCAGGCAAGAAGAAGGCATGGT
Source organism: uncultured Candidatus Bathyarchaeia archaeon (assembly GCA_964354115.1). GTDB lineage: Archaea > Thermoproteota > Bathyarchaeia > Bathyarchaeales > Bathycorpusculaceae > DASPTR01. The sequence goes on from CAYGYP010000022.1 coordinate 12,746, forward strand.
GGATGAACGA
>CAYGYP010000023.1:0-12571 GCA_964354115.1 uncultured Candidatus Bathyarchaeia archaeon
AACTAGTTCAAGGGTGTCATTCCCTTATCTAACTCTTTGATATTCTTATGCCCAAGGATCCAGTTTCGGATTTGGGATCATTGGCCACGACTTCATGTGGTCCTCGTGAACAGCCACAATCGCCGTACTCTTTAGCACTCCAAGAGCCAACTGGTACTTACCATCCTTCAGCAATCGCTGAACACCCTCAGCTGCCTTGTCAGAGCACTCGGCCTTATAGAAACAAGCATGTCTTTGTCGGTTTGAATGAGCTCTCATAAACAACATACTCAGCTGAGGAAGAGCATCTACTTCAGGAAGGAAAGACTCGATTCCGTGGGCATCTGCGATTCCGTAAAAGGTCTTCATCATTTGGTCACCTTCCCTTTCTATTACTAATATACACTAAGGTGGTCAGTTTGTCAAGCTCTAAATAAAGAAAACCGGGGCCAGCAAGGGAGAGAAAGGAGAGAGGAGCCGACCCCAGTTTCTTTTAAACAGTTTCAGATATTCGCCGCAAACGTTTCACGATTGGCACACTACAGCCTTGGTCCCAATCATCCGTAGACAAAGCTTCCAACTCGTCTGCACACTTAGCAACTTCCTTCCTCATTTCCAAAGAGTTGAAGAAAGTATTGAAAGCCAACATATTACCGGAGCAAGTACTTCTTGAAGCCCTGTTGAAGAAATCTTCCTCGGTGATGGACCTCTTCAAGTCTTCAACATCTTTCCAACCATCAGCATCAAGGATGGTCAGGCTCCACTTATTACACCACTGCTTTGGAGTCATCTTCTCAAACATCTTTATTCCCTATCCTTTCCCGTTAAAAAATGGTGGCTTTTTAATTTGTCAGTTAGCCAAGAGATTCAAAGTCTCCAATGGCGCAGTCAACCACCGAAACTGCTCGCACTATTAATATACATCAGGATAGTCATTTTGTCAAGCCCTTCTCACCAAGGATATTGACGAGTCGCAACTTTGTTTGGAGCATTCTTAATGAGCTCTTTAATCTCTTTAACACATTGCCGGGTAAAACCAGCAATAGATTCATTTGAAAGACTAAAATACCCAGACGAAAAATCAATACGATGATAATCACCTTTACGATCTACTAGTATATTTTCAGAATGCCAATCACCAGGAGCAATATCAAAACTCTCAAACCAAGTATTTCTATACTTGGCTTCAAATTTATCACATTCAGGATATGGTCTAAGATCGTTTTTCTCACACCACTTTTGTAATGTCTTTCCCTGAATATGCTCCATTATGATACCTATTCGGTATCTATTGTTTTGGCTTTTGACCCAACAGAGACCAAAAGGTATTGGTGTGTTCCCTGTTCCGGCAAGCATCTGAAGAGCTACATATTCTGCTGAAGCTGCGGCAAAAAGACTTTGACAATCCTCTTGACAGAACCAATATCTTTCCTTTACTTCTTTCAAAAAGAATTTGTAACGACTAGCAACCATTTTGACGTCTATTGAGTGTTTTAGAACCTTCACACCAACAGTTTTATCATTATCAAGAACGAAATAATGAGCAAACGCTCCATTACCGCTGGATCGACGAGGAGTCTGAATAACAGGGGATTTCATTATGTATGTCTCTCCTTCCCTCTCACTTCTAATATACACCCTGTAGGTCAATTTGTCAAGCCCTATAAAATTAAAAGGGAGTCCCAGAACAGGACTCCCTCAGGGAGAGAAAGGAAGGAACTTACACGGAAGCTGCGGGAGCTTCCGGGGTTGAACTGGCGACTGTGGCCTCAGTGGCCGCCGGGGTCTCCTGGTTGTCGCTCGGAGTCGTTGCCGTATCAGTCGCCTGCGGCGCGGCCTCCGGGGCCTTCGCCGACTTCTTGGCAGCCTTGACCGCTGCCTTGGTATCATTCGTCACAACCGCAATCCCGTTCTTCTTCAGGAGCGCGACCACCTTGGAAGTGGACATATTCACTTTCTTGGCGATCTCACCAACCGTCCGACGGCCCTTCCGACCAAGGCTGAGGATACGGTAATGGGCCCTGCGCGCCGTCACCTTGTCCAGCCCAATCGTATTGGCATAGACCGTCTGGTAGGTCACCTCACAACCATTCGCCTTGAGAATCTCCACCGTCTCCTTCAACGACTTGCCTGAGGCAACAATGGCCTTCGCAGCAGCCGTTCGGGAACCGTACTCAACTCCATCAATCGTAACACTCTGCTTGGCCATCAAAGGCCTCCTTCGGTTTGTTAGTTATGAAAAACAGTTGGTTATGTCCAACTACATACCACTAATATACTATGTTTTCTGGTTCTTGTCAAGAGCTATCGTTTCCAACAATCTCGTTCGCCTGTCACCACCACAGTCCAGCCATTTTTGATTAGATCATCAACTTCGCCCTCTTTAATCCAAGTCCCAATTTTGAATTCGGTTGTGTTAATCATTTTGTCAACCCGATAATTGGGTTTGGTGCCAGGACTAGCTGACCTGGCCTGCGTCAATTCAATCTTTACATCTCGCATTACTTTCTACCTTTCTTTGAATCATATAGACAATCCATATTCTCTCGGGAGAATCTTTATTAGGAAGATATAGAGAGTAAAAAGAATTGACACAGTTTTTCGTTTTCCAGACATGATGATAAACCATATCATCCGGATACTGATTAAGCTTATTGACAAAGCGACGAACCGTTCTATCGCTAATGTGCGTAGGGTTGACTGAATATCCTTGGTTCTCAGAAGCTATCTTCAACACATCAGGATCCGAACGGTAAGAGTGCCGACCCCGGCATCCACAGCAACAACCAGGTCGGCCAGAATACACTGACAACACATCTTCAAAGCAAATCGGCTTCCTCATACCGTCTCCAATCCATAATAAGCATCGTTGCATTCAACCGAGCAACAAGTCTGCCCTCTTGTTTCAGGAACAAAATCACAGCCACAGAACTTACATTCGCGAGTCTTATCCCGCCAGGCCTCAGGGCAACCTGTCTCGTGACATACCACGCCGTTGATTCGCAGGAGTTCGCAAGATTTACACATTATCCTACCATCACTCCCTTTTCAAACTGATCTTCCATCGCCGAAGTCTCCGCCAGGTTCACCAACCACATTCCGTCGTCCCAGCGCTCGTCGTCGACCAGGTTCTCTTCCTTGACTATCAGGCTCTCATTCATCTTGAAGCCCTTTCTGTCTTCACCTATAATATACACTAAGGTGGTCAGTTTGTCAAGCCCTAGTAAGGATAGTTGGCCTCAATATAATCCTTGGCTTCTTTGAGACCAATAGGAAAGCAAACCCGTAGGAGTCGAATAGCCTGTATCTTGCGCCCACGCTGGGCCGCTTCCGCGCACGCCATAAGAACTGTATTTACGAAGGGACTATAAGGTTCGCTGTTTGGAGTATAGCCGTCGCTAGGATGAAGAGTAACCATTGCCTTGATATGAGTAACAACCTGGTCCTCTGTGAAGTACAAGTTCTTCGGGTCATTCGTCGGCTGGGAAGGAATAATCTGAATAGGCATTTGTTTTCCTTTCTCTATAATCAATATATATCGTGGTGGCTGTTTTGTCAAGCCCTAAATGAAATAATGGTCGGCCTTGGTTCCCTTGCGGTCAATCTCAATGACTTCATAGTAACTGACATAGTAGCCTGTCTTGCGATGCATAATGGCATTACCACTAAAACACGGGTTTGACATTCGGTAAAAGTCCCAGCCCTTTTTATCCATTGACTCCACTCGAGTCCTCTGCTTCTTGGTCATTTCATTTTTCATCGGGACTTACCTTTCACTGGGTAAGCTATCTCATTCACAGAGGTTTCCTTGTAGTAGACTTTCACCTTGTCTGAGTCCCAGCTCATCCAAACAAAAAGCCGGCCATCATAACGAATGGCCTTGGGCCATTTCCAGGGACGATCGCCAAGGTCGTAGGAAAAAACTAGCCATTGCTTACCGTCGTTCTTATCTGTTATGACTTGAATCGGCACCATTGAGTCTTTGATTGGGGTTGCGTTCATTTTTCCCTCCACTACTAATATACATCAGGTGGACTGATTTGTCAAGCCCTAAATAAAAAAAGGGGTGGCCTTCATGGAGCCACCCCATCGTTACTATCTCGAGCCGCTTACGCCAGCCCGACCATCCGCATCTTGGTTGCATAGACCGTTTGCGGGCGGACACCGACCTTCCGAGCGATCTCGGAATCCGACATCTTGGAACTCTGAAGCAGGAACCGCACCCGAGCCGCACCCGACCGAAACGTCACCGCACCAACCTTACGAGCCTTCATCTGAGACCCCTTTCTTTAGGGTTTTGAGAGAAAGAACCGAACCGCTTATTTTCTACTGACACTTCTAATATACACTATGTCTGCTGTCTTGTCAAGGCCCTATTTGAAGTTTCTTTCACAGCACCAAGCATACAATCAGTATCACAATAGCAAACACAATAAATGAGAAGATGAGCCCAGCTGCATCGCTCATCATCGCCCACAACAGGCCCAACATCTTCCAGGCCACGAGGGCCAGTATGGGAAGGCCAATCAAAAAGACCAATGTCCACAGGATTACGTTCACCATTCCCGACCTTCCTTGTGTTTCATTTTGCGACTATATCTTTTTGAGTCTCTGAAAACCTTTGGGACAGGTATCTGCATCCTGATCTTCAGAACCAGTTTGCCGTTCACTTTCTTGAAGTACGCTCTCACGCTGTTGATTTCGTTTTCCATACTCTCAATATATATCGTGTGAGCTGATTTGTCAAGTCCTAATTGTTGAAACTTGTAGCAGGCGCTGGTGACATTTCGGACAGGTATAATGACGACCAGTCAAAACCCGTAAATGCCGAATACGAGACAAGTGCCAAGGCTTCAGACAACCACAAGCATACTGGTATGTCGGTCCACGCTTCCTACAAACTTCTGACACATCGTATTCGTGACAGCGCCGAGGCACCAAGTCGAATACGGTTCTCATTATCTGCTTCCACTCGTCGCCATGAGGCTTACAAAAAAGATATTTGTATCTGGCAATGTAATGACTGAACTCATGGGGTACCGTGTCGGCCAAATAGTCTTTTATATTTTGCCGAGCAAGTTCCATATTGACCCGAAAATGTTTCTCAGGCCGCCGACAAAACTGACCAGCACAAGTACCTTTCAAGTCCCAAAGGATCTCTATTTTTGGTAGGTCATAACCTTTTCGCTTGGCAATCTCGTAACACTCGTCATACTGATGTATAATAGCATTTCGCACATCAGCATAGTTGTCAAGGATTTTTGGCATCAACTGTTGGACAGGAACTTCTTTGGTCTTGGGAGTGGGATTGTCTTTGGATAGCATCTTGGCAATAGTTGCGTGGACCGTCTGGACTGTCATACTGAGCAACAGGGCGACTCGCTTCTTTTGCTCAGGAGAGTTATCCACATCACCGGCCAGGTACATTGCCCGAACCACAGCCGCCTTGGAATCGTACTCAGTGTCTTTATAGACAATCATACTGTTTCCCCTCTCCACTTCTAATATACACTGGGGAAGCTGAGTTGTCAAGAGCCAAATAGGGCTTGACATTCTGGAAGCGATGATGTATATTGAGGTTGTCCGGCGACCGCGGGCTCTGGTTTAAGCGCTTAAATGAAACCTCTATTTAAGCGCTTAAAATCCTTCGTAGTTTCTGGACAAGGGATTGCTAGGGCCCACCCCTTAACCTGTCTATTTAAGCGATTAAATAGATGTCTAAATCAAAAGGGTTGGCCCCTTTCGGAACCAACCCTGCATAGAGAAGTAAGTATAAGAGCGCCGGGGTATTAATGGCCCCGGGTTCCCTCAGCCAGGCGGGCGGTTTGTTAGATGAGAGGGCTTGACTCTCACCCATTTGTCGCCCCTCTATTGCGCTCTTACTTACTTCAGGCTCTCCTAGAATCCCATCGCCTTCACGGCTGCCTTGCACTTCAACTGGGCAGGAGTATACTCAACATTCTGACACCAGTCACCGTCCCCGTCCTTGTACGCCACGATGTCGTGGGAGTAGACCGAACCGATCTCGCACTCAATCCCGTAAACCTTGACCAGCCGAGTGTTACCCTTCATGTTGTCCATCATGTCGGCTTCCCAACCGTTCCGAAGCAGCACCCGCACACCCTTCGTCATTTCGTTCGTCTTCATCATTCCCTCTCCCTTGGTTGATTGTTCTCTCTACAATCAATATATATCAGTTCAGCCGATTTGTCAAGCCCTAAATGTGATTGCTGTGCCAGAACTAGTTTTTCGGGTCACGCTGACGCGCTCGCCTATCCAGCACAGCAACCTATTAGATTCCCTTCTCAAAAACCATCGGCTCTTCAAACGAACATGTCCACTGAGTTGCTACAGACCAGGCTTCTGCCTCAGTCATTAGCTCGGGCCTGTTTGGGCCATCTTGTTTGACCCAAATAGGATTTGACTCAACCATACCCTCATAGACCCATTTTACACCATCTTCATCGGTGATAACGGCGACGAACCGTTTCTTTTTCTTGGCCATATGAGTTTCTTTCTATTTGTAAGAAACTAAGCATTCGTCAACTCAGTAAACCGCTTCATAGCGGCATCCTTGGTTGTATAGGCCCAAGCCGTCTTGCCAAAATCCTCATTTCCACAAAACTTCTCAGCTGCCGGATAACTGTATACCTTACCCTTGACTTTACCATGCTTCTGGACTAGAGAGTAGGCTTTGCCAACCGAAATTTTGAATACCTCATAGCCGATTGAAATATCCTCAGGGAACTTCTCGTTCTTCATTGAGTAGATAGCGGCCTTGTCGTTGCGGGTCACCAGAGTATAGATGTAACCGTTCTTGAGTTTGGACTGAGGCAGTTTTTCGTAGGTGGTCATATTCTTTCCCTCCTCACTACTAATATACATCAAGAGGACCGATTTGTCAAGACCTATTTGGCCATGGCCAGGAACTTCTTGACATCCATATCAATGGCGACCAAGGGCTCGAGTCTATCTATCTTGGCTTGCGTGTACTTGATACCGTGTTTGCCAAGGAACCAGGCCACTGCTCTTTTTCTTGCCTCAACGATATAAGGAGTCTTGAAGTTGAAAGGTGTCTGCTTCGCTACCTTGGTAGCCAGTTTGGCAAACAGACCAAGGGCTTTTGCTTCCTCATAATGGCGACAGGTCCGATGAAAACTAAACCCCATACAATCACAAAGGCTCTTTGTTAGATGGTAGGTCTTGCCACTCTTGGAGTGACAAACCACAATAGAGCCATCAATCTTATAGGTGTCTTTCACCAGTGCCACTCGTAAGTTGGGAGAGCCTTCCAGGAAACAACAAGGTGATCCTTTTTGGCGGCCTCTTTACATTTGCGAACAGCACCTTCGTAGGTCAAAAGCTTTGGAAAGCAGGCCCAAGGTGCAATCCACTTATTCTTTCGGCTCCAGACCCATTCGGCATTACCCCAACGATCACCGTAGTAAGTAATCGCATAGAACTTCGTGTACTCTGTTTTCATATTCTAGTTCCTTTCACATCCACGTTCGTTGAACTTACAAGGCTTCCAGTACAGGTCTCGCTCAATCTTCAGGCCCAATGGTCCCTTCACCGACTCGAGTTCGTCAAGGTTGAAATAACCCCACTCCTTCTCAAACCCAACCACCCAACCGAAGAACAGACGATCAACCGGGTCGTACTCGACACCATACCAGGTCCAGTTCGTCCAAGGGGTAAAGTACTTGACCACAAGAACCTTGTCAGACACAGGAACCTTCTCGGTGGCATACAACTTCGGCAGGCTCTTCTCAATCTCTTTGGTCAGCATCATCATAGGTTGTTTCTCCCTTCCACCTATAATATACACCAAGGTGGTCTATTTGTCAAGCCCTAAAATAAGGAAAGGCCCCAAAGTGACCGGCCGGTCACTTCGGAGCCTTCTAGAATCCCAGGCTGCCGTCGCCGCCAGTTATCCTATTTTCTGCCTTAGATTAAAGACTCAATGCAACGTATCGTAACCAGTAGCTACAGTGACTGAGGTGACTAGTATCCAAAGTATGTAAGCATGAAGTTAGAGGGACGGGTTAGAGTCATATTAACCCTCAACAGTTATTCCTTTCAAAGAACTAAACCTAATCCTACAATTTTAAATAAATGTATTCTAATTTATTATTTGTTTAGTGCCAGAAGTTACACAGACTCCTTTCCTATCTAATCATAATATTAATTCAATTATCTGATTCCGCGCGGTTTGCTAGTAATTCCAAGTGCCTCATACACTCGCTCAACCGCCTTCTCGTCACAACCACCAATATGCCAATCAGTAATCTTCGTGGTCGCAGTTCCACTTGGCCCGTTGTAGTTCTTACCATCTTTGTAGTTATAGATGGTGGCCACCGTGCCATCCTCAAAGACTATATTCCACTCGGCATCCACCTTATACCCATCGCCTTCGTCTGGGTCTCCAAAAACCTTTTTCAACTGCTTGTACGAAGTATCAACATATCCCATCAAAGAAGTGCATCCTATTTCGTCCCAGTTACTCGTTGTTTTAAACTTCATATTCTCTTTTCTCCTTCAATAACAATATACATCAAGGTGGCTATTTTGTCAAGCCCTATTTGCCCAAAAGATACTGGACACAGAAACTCGCGGCCTTGTTGGCTTCTGCGGGACCAAAGTACACCCGATGATCGAAAGATTCATCATCAATACTCGATGAAGGTATATGCCAGTTCTGACCAGGATATACTACAATATTATCGCTGTTACGATTCTCAGAGAATGCCACCCACTTCGTAACCATCTTCAGCGAAGGAGTAGGATAGTTGACAACCAAATATCCCTGTTCCCGGCCATTCTGGTAATGCTCAAGGTGCAGGTGGTTATCACCGGCAGACACCTTGGATAGCTTCGCCCGAATAGCCTTCAGCACCTTGTGGGCCACTCGAATCTTGTACGTGTCAATTTTCATTGGTTCTCCCTTCAACAACAATATACATCAGCCCAACCAATTTGTCAAGCCTTATCTACAACTGATATACCTTGATTGGCAAAATCAAAGTATCTTCGCACACAACGGAACTCTTCTGGGTTGAACCGGGCCACAGCCGACATGAACTGGCCTTCACTATTCTTACCCTCAAAGGTCCAACCATATCCAATAGAAAAATACTGGACCCGACCAATATCCCTCATGGCCCTTTCGTTGAGGCCCATCGGTGACTGTATGGTTACAGAGCCTTCTGCGGTATTGAAAGATACTTCGAACTGAACAGGACGTTCCATCAGAAACTTCCTCTCGCTAGCATAATGATTAGAGTAATGATAATCATTTCCTCTCTCTTCAGAGAAAATGTAGGTTATGTGAAGTGGTGGATATATTGGGTCCCAGTCACTGCTTACAACCATACAGACTGTTTCAGTTAGCGTCAACCCACCATCATCACATAACCAATATACATCAACGCACAATCGTTGTCAAGCCTTTTCTTCCAATACATACACCTTGAGTTACCCTGGTGACTCTGCGACCAAGGATGCTATAGAGGGCCAGGTCTGTTGGACGGGGCCTCTGGTTCCGTGTGACAAGGTGCTGGGGATGAACGGATGCCGGGGCAGTGATGGAGAAGACGCCAGTGGTGTCGTAAAAAGTCTTTGTCTCAAAGTAGTAAGAACCACAATGCTGAACCGGAAAAGTATCGCATACGGGCCAGCAACCATTCGGGTCACACTCGGGACGGCATACGATAGTATCCTTAGTGTCAGTACAAGTATCTATCCAAATACCATAATCAGCGCTAATAGCCCATTTAGCCGTATCACGTATTGTAGAATAAAGACCGCAATCTACAAGAGGGTTAACCACAATACTATCACACTGAGTTACCACAGTATCATAGGAATATACTCGTGCAATAATTGTATCAGTAGTAATATACTCGTCTTCTGGTCTATTCAGCCAACAAGTCCATTTCCAAACTGCTATCTTACCATCTCGGGATGGAACATACTCATAGATACTCGTAATAGCCATATCAACTATTATAGTCGCATTTCGTGCTTCCGGCGGCAGAACTATCTTCGTCGGGTCCGGTGCCGTACACACGATATTCACCGTATCCCCCTGATGATAGGTCTCTCCACCACTGGGCGATATGATGTGGAAGTCAAAGGAGTCAAGATAGGGCTGCGCAAAACAAGGAACAGCACAGAACAGGAAAGCAATCAGACACAAAACAATACGACGCATAGGAGAAACTCCTTACTTGTTGGAAGTTATTTACTTCTCTTTTTATCACGAGGCAAAGCATTCCATTTCTCAATAGCTCTTTCGTGATCCACAAAATCCGAGTGTTCGTCATGACGACCATTATTCTCTTTGGGGCCCGTCATTAGACACATAGAACACTCAATATAAACGAAACGATCATTCATCAATGTACTTCCACAACTAGGACAGGGCTTCAAAGGTACAAAGTCTTTCATCACATGCTCCAGTATGTTTCTGAGGAAGGGTCACAACAGATAGGAGTATTGAGGGGTTGCCGGAACTCCTTACCAGACAGAAGGTTTTTCTTAGTCACCCACGTCTCAATCTGAGTATGGAAGGTTACCATATCAGTAATAGCATAGTTCTCCCGTTTGAAGCAAAATCCACGATTGACCAAACGAGTCAGGTATCCCTTTGCGCCTCTCTCCGTCCTGAATATCTTAGGGTCCAAAGAGGTACCCACCAGAACCGTTGTGCTTTTGTCATAGATAACGTAAGACATTATCCTCTGACCTCCGTCCGAAGGTAACGCATATCCTGGCCACACTCACCACATATGGGCTCACCGTTCTCCTGATAGAATGAGGGCTCAACTGTAATTTCCTTACCACAACGCTGACAAGTTTCATCCTGACAGGCCCACACATGCCGAACACTACTGTCGTCTGCGACCTTCCACTTCTTATGCTTGCTCATTTGTTTCTCCCTTCTCTACTAATAATATACATCAGCCCAATCGTTTTGTCAAGCCCTATTTCGGAGGTCTCGCATTCTCAATCTTCGCATCAAAGTAGGGGCTGTCTTTTCTGGGATATACATTATACTCAATCGTATATCCCATTCTCCGAACATCCTTAATAGCCTGCTCCCAGCAGCCATCATACTTCTCATCAGGACCAAGGTCAAATCCATCACTTGACAGGTCCATATGATTTCCATAATGGGCCTTGAGAATCAGAAGAACCTTGCACACCGGAAGGTCATAGGGCTTGCGATCCGTCTTACAGAAGTCGTAGCCAAAAAATCTTCTCACCAAAAATGTCTCATGGCCATCCTCTTCAATACCATTAAAACAAATTGACTCCTCAGTCACATGAGGGGCCTTTGAGTTATCATAATCATACTGTATAATAGAACGGTGGGCCTTAACCACCTTCCTGACGTTGGCCAACATCTGCTCTTTCGTTCCATACATCAAACCACCCTTGATTGTCCAATAATGCGTGTAGCCCATTTTTGTTCTCCTGTCTCTTTTGTGTTAAAGATGAGTTGCCGTTGGGTCGGGTGAAGGTTGCTGGCCTTAGTGTTTTAAAGCACCTGACGAGCCCGATTTTTATCCGCCCCGCACAACCCTGTTCTCTCTACAATCAATATACATCAAAGTAGATGTTTTGTCAAGCCCTAAAAGATAGTTGAAATAGGGCCTTGACAAATTGATTCGTCCGATATATATTATAGGCGTAAGCAGTTTCTGGGAAGCAGACTGCGTGGGCCACAGTGCCCTGACGATAAATTAAAAAGCCTCCTGGTTAATAGATGCTTCATTTATTTGGAACGGGTGGGAGGGAACAATCCTCTCCCACTTTTTATTCCCCTATTTAAGCGATTAAACTAACCTTCAAATACTCCTACCCAGGTCCAACCTAGCATCTATTTAATCGCTTAAGAAGACAGCCTAATGGAGGGGCCTTTATTGTCCCTAAAGGCCCCTCCCCACCAAATCAACTGGTGGGCCTATTTAAGCGGTTAGAATGACAAATGGTTTACAAAGCGATACGAGGCTCCAGCACTATAAAAAGAGGGCCTTGACAGAAGCCCTTCCCACGATGTATATTGATAGTGATGCCTAAGTGTTGGCACGAGTCAGTCCGGCGACCGTATACATTTATTTAAGCGCTTAAATAGATAGGCCAAATAAGGCCAATATTGGCCCTTGACAAATAGTAGGAGGCTTATATAAGCATTCATTTCCCCTATAGAAACCTTGACTTAATATAAGCCCTATTGGGATATATTCAAGCCAAGCAAACAGTTCACAATTTCCCCTATAGAACAGTTGACAAATGTGAGGGCTATTTCCCCCCCCCCTATATGAATAATCTCCATTGACAAAAGGGCCAGAAGGTGTTATTATATAGTATATGGTGGTGAAAAGGATCTCATATGGATAGAGGGCTAAGATAGAGGCCTGAGGTCCCTAGTAACCACTTAGAATATAATAGGAGAGGAGGAGGAGGGCTTCTAAAATATGAATGATAAAATAAAAGCTATACTGAAAGGTATTGTAATATCCGTTGTAGGAGTTCTAATATGCGCCTCCGTGTTCTACTTTAGGTATATTTTTATGTCGATGGGCTT
>CAYGYP010000024.1:0-12379 GCA_964354115.1 uncultured Candidatus Bathyarchaeia archaeon
TCCCGAGGGAACTTCCACTTAAGACAAATGACAGAAACCTGGATCTGATTGAACGTGTAGTCCTAAGCGTCGGAATGAGTTTGGCGCTCGTTCCAATAGTGGGGTTACTGTTGAATTACACACCTTGGGGTATTCGTCTTGCTCCGATAACTCTAAGCCTCACCGCCTTAACTTTGACGTTTGCCACGACTGCCTTGGTCAGAGAATATCAATCATCAGTGAAATCAGACGAGCAAACAATCATAAGCAGGCAAACCTGATTGTTCAATTGTGCATTTGGCTGTTAGCGCGCTGTTCTTTGCTTGCGCTCCGTCTTAGCGCGCGCGCCAAGTACACCTAACTAGATCAAACAGCGAAAGAAAGAAGGTTTTTGAACCTATCGCGCGCGGGCTTGTGTCAAGAAGCATTGGAAAGTGCAATAAGTAGCTTTATGCTCGTTGATGTGCGGAGAGTCAACTGTGAGTATTATGATTTATCTCGATGGATAAAAAGAAGAAAACTTATAAATCATTACCACTAGAAGCAATTAGCGCGCGCTAATTTGAAAAACGTAATGAAGATTTGGAAGATGAAGACAAATATCAGGATCGGCACCTCTGCTTTCCTGGGATGCTTGATCATCGCAATTACGTTTGCGTCAATGTCCGTTTATCACGTTAGTGCCTCGGACGGTGGGCTTAATCTCCCTTTGGGGACAATAGTCAGGATTGAGGTTCGCAATGGCACTGAGAGCTTTTTCAATACATCGTTGTTTGACGTCCCGTCAGGCTATGATGTATCCAACGGCACGTATCCTGGATGGTGTGTCGACATAACAGCTGAAATGACCCTAAGTCCCGCGACACACGACGTAGTACTGTACTCCAGTCTCGACCCCCCAAATGGGACATTGGGGGACCAGAGGTGGGACAGGGTAAACTACATCCTAAACCACAAGAAGGGAGGGGCGACCAATATTCAGAACGCGATATGGTATTTCGTCAATTTCAGCAACTCCTCCACGGTTCCACCAGATACGGAAACCGTGACCTGGGAAATCATAAACGATACACTTGCAAATGGCACTGGTTACATTCCAACATTTGGTCAGACCGTGGCCGTGATATGCAACCCTGTTTCGCTTCTGCCACCTCCTTCGCCCGTCCAGATCAACATTATTGAGATTTCAAACCCAGTAATCCCGGAGTTTCCTTTGCCAGTGATTTCACTTGGCCTTGTCTCGATTGTCCTTTTGGCTGTAATAGTCTACAAAAGGAGGAATCGATTAGGGCACAGCGAGATCCTTGGTGCTTCGAAAACCTAGACTTCCAGAAATCTCAGCAACTCCCGAGAACTCGTTTTGCCGATTTTCTTGAAATCCGCAGGATAGTTAGCTGCGCGCGTGTCAGTTAGCGCATCCTACTTGTATCGTTGCGCGGCTTTTCTTTTTGAGAAAATGCCGAAGAAGGGTAGATTGTTGTCTGCTATTCTTAATATCCTATGGCACCTGGGCTTGATTGTAGGAAGATCTTGTTGGTGTTGGCGTTTTCTAGGATGTTCTTCCAGAATGCTTGTGTGTTACTGCCCGCGCGCGCTAAGGTCTAAGCTTGGTCATTAGTTTTTCGATGACGTTCAGGACAAAGTCAGTCAAGCGTTGAAGCGGACCCAGGAGAGTCATGGTTTCTCGTATAGTGTCGATGTCACTCCGGGTGATGGCCCCCGTGAGTATGATAGCGATAAGAAAGATGAAGAGAAACACGATTGCACCAACGACGAGTGCGATCAAATTGCTGAAGGCGAGTAGGGTGACAAGAGCATAAGTGATTGCCGAGGCAGTGCATCCGGATAGGAGTATTTTAACGGAGGATACCCAGGCTACTGTTAAATCGTATTGTCTCTTGAGCCAGCGCAGTGCGACTATGATGCTCGGGATGCTGGCTGTCAGCGTTGTGATGATTAAGCCGAGGATGCCGAATCTGGAGATGAGGACGATGCTTAGTGGGAAGCCGATGCCGAACGTGATGAGAGACAGTTTCAGGTTGAATTTGGTCTGGCCTAGGGCGTTTATGAGGTTAGTGATGCTTAGGTTTCCGAAGACCACGTAGAGGTAATGTGTAGCCAGCAGGGCAAGAAACAGCGGCACCGCCGAGAAATTGGGGAACAGTATGGAGACTCCTGGTTTCGCCAGTGCCATCACGATGGCTGCGACGGGCACGACGAGTAGTGAAGCGTATTTTATGGAGAATTGGAAGACGTTTTTGAGCGTCTCATGGTCCTTTTGTGGGTCAAGCTTGCTGAAGGCAGGAAAGAGCATGGTGCTTACGGGCGTGGCGAAGAAGGCGATTAATCCGACGAAGGAGATGGCTACGCCGTAATTGCCTATCAAGTCCGGCGCCACGAATATTGGCAGTATAAAGCTGTAAAATTGAGTTTGAAACGTGGCTATAATGGATGCGATTGACAGCGGAAACCCATACCTGAACATGGTTTTGATTACGGCTCCGATTTCGCGCGAATTGTTGGCTGGTTTTGGCAGGTTCTTATAGAGCCACCACATCAAAAGTACGGCCGTAAGACCGGCAACTAGCGAAGCTATTGCAAACCCGATGACGGCGCCAAGGGGCCCGAGGCCGAAGATGACGAGCAAGGGGACCACGGTGGTTTTGATGATGGCTTGAACGATAAGGACGATGCTGTTTAATTCCATTTTTTCCATGCCTACGAATGCAGCCTGGGCCGTGCTGAGCAGTGCTGCAGTTAAGATGGTGAAGGAAGCTATTTGGATGAGGGGCGTTATGTTTGGCAGCGAATAGAGGCCGGCAAGGAAACCTGAGAGCAGAAAGGCCACTGCTGCGAGGACCAGGCCCAGGATGGTTTCGAAGAATATGCCACCGGAGAATATGCTCCGTATGTTGGTGGCTTCGTCTTCGGCGTTGTACTGAGCCGTGTATTTCACCATGGCCGCCGTGACGCCCCAGTCTCTGAAAGTGGAGATTAGGTTGGGAGCGGCCAGGGCGATCGTGTAAAGACCGTAGTTGGTGTCGCCCAAGAGGTTCGCAGTGAATATTGTGCCCAACGACGAAATGACCGTGGAAACCACCAAACCCCATAGTAGGTTGAAGCCTCCCTTCACTGAAACCTTAGCCATCTTCGCAGCTTTAGTCATCTGCTTCTTCCTGAACACGAGTCCGCGAGTTGACGAGTTGAAGGATGTTAACCGCGAAGGTCTTTATCATTTGTGGTCCTTTAGCGCAAGCCCATACAGGCTTAACGCGCGCTGCTTCATGTTTCCTCGTAAACGGTTGATGTGGAGCTGAAAAAGGCAACCACATTTCTTTCGGTTTGTCTTGTCGCCTCCAGCAGATTGAAAGTTGTAGGGATGTTCTCTTAAGAATGAACGTTAGATGTTTCGCCGACTAGCGCGCGCGGCAAAATTAAAAACCAAGTCACTATCAATGACGAGTTTTCTGAGCTCACGCGCGCGGCGAGGTAGTGTGTCTTCCCTTGCTTAATGCGACAGTCAGGAGTGTTATCGCCATCAAAAGCAGTAGGATCTGGAGTGGGAAGTATTCTGGGATTACTTCGTCTTCAACATAAGAATCGCCAACAACGGTGCAGTCAAAATCAACGTTCGCATCTGTTGCCGTGCCAGAGTTTACATAAATCCCTAGGTAGAAAGAGTGAATGCCGCCCTCAGTATCGGCAGTGCTATCCCAATCATAGGTGTCAAGCAACGATCCGTCGATCCACATTTTCGCCCATCCAGTAGCGTTATAGTAAAACGCTAATTCAATGCAATACCAGTTTCCAAGTGTTATCGCGGTTCCCGATGATTTTCGATAGTGGTCGTTATCAGCTGAAAGTGTCCAGAACAGTTGTCCGCTGGCGTTGCCGACAACGTATGTTGCTGCCTGATCTCTGTATCCGTCATGTCCGTAGGTTCTTATGTTGAGGAGTTCTAGACTCTCCGAAAGGTCGGTTGCATTCAGCGGAGTGGTATTCAAACGCACCATTGCCCGTGTATAAACCAGACTTATTGCAGGGTCCCAAACATATTCGAGGCAAGACTGGTCATAGCTTGGTGTGGTACAGTGCATGCCGTAGTTGCCATGATGTGCAGCTTCTTGCGAGAAGTCCATGGTTGCATTCCCAGTAATGTATTCGGTCGCATAGTCCTCATAGGTTCCAGTTTCAAAACTGTCGTTGACGTATGTAGTGAAATACTGAGAAAGTAGTCGATCGATCATTCGTTCGTTTGCTGGGTGTATGTCTTCAAAAGTTTCAACGTTTAAAGAGTTGCCGTTCTGAAGAGAGGTGAGACCTAGCAGGAAAAAGACGGTGAGCAAAACAATTAAAGGTCTGCGCATTCCGATCATTCTTCGAACTATACAGAAATTATGTCGGCTCACTTCTTATGACTTGCGCAAGAATCTTCGATTCAATCCTTAAAGAGCGCGCGCTAGTAGGGAACGTTTTCGTAAGCGTGTCTCAAAAGAGCTTTCAGTTTTCGGGTTTGCAGCTTCTTAAGGTCCTCTTTCTCCATCCACTGTGTCTTTTCAAGAATATTCCTGCAGTAAGAAAGGCGTCTGCCAGTGAATTTGTCATACGTCGAAGATAAAAAATACACCAGATTCGTGTACAACCTATGTTCTCCTCAAACGGCACAGGCGCAAAGGCAAAGTAAAGAAACCGACAAAAGCAAAGAGCAAAATCTGCGAGGATTCACTCACTTCGATCATTTCTCTTCCTAAGAGGATTTGCCAGACAGATATTATTTGTGGAAAGGTCTCTTGGAGCTGGTAGACAACTTGGCGCGCACGCGCACGCGTGCCAGTCAATCCAATAAGTTGGGAGCGCGCATTAGGAACAACATGTACTTGCTACGAGAAGAAGGAATGGACAATGTCTGGAAAGGGTTGGATTGAAGAAAGTCTTTTCAAGAAGATACGGCAGTTGGTGCCAACCGCCTCCGTTGACATACTTGCTGTAAACAAAGGAAAGCTTTTGATTATGCTCAGAAACTTTGAACCTGCCAAGGACATGTGGTTTACGCCTGGCGGGAGAATCAGATACGGCGAGACTCTAGAACGAGCTGTCCTACGCAAACTCCACGATGAAACTGGTTTGAAGGCCATGAGACTCGAGAAAAAAGGAGTAATGACGCACTTCTATCCTACGGCACATTATGTCACCGTTTTCTTCCGTGTTGACGTTGAAGACGACAAAGTTGTGCTCAATGAAGAACACAGAGCCTTCCGATGGATATCCGGACTGGAAGACAGTCTTCATCCGTATGTCAAGCAGATGATAACTGAAGCAAGAATATTCGTCTAGCGCGCGCCTCCGAGATTCTAGGCGGGAAGAAACAGGTAGAGGATAAATCCAGCTACGTTTAAGTGCGCGAGAACAAGTAGCTTTGAGTTAGAGATTGAACAGGTGACTATGAATCCATGAGATTAAATCTAAGAAGGCATGGAATTACAGTCGCCTTGGTTCTGATGATTGCCCTTGTAGCAGATAGCTTTGGGCTATTGATGCCGGTCCATAGCGTCCAAGCTGCGCCGCCGCAAGGACTCTATCTCAAGTGGGTAAAGGACGTTGGAGTCAATACCTACATTGGGCCACTTGCAGCGGATCTTATTCCAGAGCCTCTTGGTTCTCCTCGAGTGCTGGAAATAGTTGTGACAGGAGTCTCGCGGGCAGGCAGCAGTCTCACAAATGGAACGGTCACCGTTTTGAATGCGACCGACGGAAACGTCTTGTGGACCGCGCAGCCAGGTGACATACTGGAGCATACCCCCATCGAGATCGGCGACTTGAACCGGGATGGCGTGTCGGAGATAGTCGTCGCAAACGAGAGAAGCACGTCGGCTCTGTATGGCAACGGCAGCTTATACTGGAGAAATAATGCCGCTCCGTCCTATCATCTCTACTCGGCAATAGCAGACGTGAACCAGGATGGATATCCAGAAGTTTTCGTTTCGTCCGGAGAAGCCCCATACGTTGGTGTTGACTACATAACGGAACTATCCCATGACGGTCAGATACTGCGCCAGTCAAACACGAGTTGGCACCCCTGCTGGGGAGGCATTGCCCTTGGAGATCCCAACTTTGACGGAAACTTCATACTTCTGCAAGGTGACAGGTCAAGCAGTTATAACGAGAGTAGTGACACTTACAAGGGGGGCGGATGGGGAGTTCGAGCCCTTGACGCCAAGACGCTCACACCATTATGGAACGACTCAGAGATTCTATGCAGCAGTTACATTCCAATGTTCGTAGACGTCGATGGAGACGGAATACTTGATGTGGTAGCCCCGAGCGAGGACGGCGGCTTGGCTGTATACAACGCGCTCAACGGGAGCGTTCTAACTTCAGGCGGCATTTACCGGAAGGCAAGCAACATTGGTCTCAGTTCTCACTCGCAGCCTACGATCTATGACATTGACGGAGACGATCATCCCGAAATAATCACATGCTACAACTCGAACCCAAAAATCTTCGACCTGTACACTTGGTCACTCGATGCTATTCTCAACATTGTTTCTTTCGAGCCTCCGAAAATGGGGCGAGTCACCGCCGATCCCACTCAGATGAATATCATTGCAATCGAAGGAAACAACATACACGTCTACAACCAGCGATACCAGGAAGTCGAGAACGCAACCGGCCTGGACCATCCCAACCAGTTCACACTTGTCCAGGACGTAGATGGTGACGGATACAACGAGCTGCTACTGTCGAGTTGCAGCGGAAAAGTCTACTGCTACGGCACACCTGCACTACAATCCAACCCTCCACCTCGGTCCAACGTTGCCTTTTACAGCGAATACCGACGTGGAGTAGCAGAGTTTGTTGAGCCTCCAGGCCCTCCCGCGCCACAGATCGCTGCCCCTTCGCCTGAGGATGGAGCAACAGATATTCCGCCGACATTGTCGAGACTGTTCTTCAATTTGACGGATGTTCAAGGAGATACGATGAACTACACAGTCACCACTAGTCCAGACATCGGCACAGGCGAAGGCATCAACACGCACAACGGCGTCTACAATGTCTCGATTAGGGGGTTGCAGTATTCAACCACATACTCTTGGCTTGTAACAGCCACAGACGGCTCACATTCCAGCGCCACGACATTCACTTTCACAACTGGTGGATCGTTCAACACGGCACCTGATGTCAGTGATCCCTCTCCCGCTAATGGCTCCACAGGCGTGCCAGTCACTCTTAAGAATCTTTTCTTCACTTTGACTGACGCCCAGAATGATCGGATGAGCTACACGGTTACAACGTCACCCAACATAGGGCACGCGCGTGGGACGAGCGTGACTGACAACAGGTACAAGGTTTCGGTAAAGGGCTTGCATTACTCAACAACCTACACTTGGCGGATCAATGCCACCGACGGTCTGCTCGACAATCTGGCAGTCTTCACCTTCACTACTGAGCCTTCTCCGCGCCGGCGCACGCGGTTTGATCTGATTGCCACAAGCATTAACGTCCTCGACAACGGCTGTAGCGTCTACTGCAATGACACTGATGCATACGGCAATGCCTACTTCTGCCCAGTGGAAGTCGTCGTCCAGAACACCGGGATCGATACGACAGGATTATTCTTCGTGAGACTCGAAGTCTACCGGACAAACGGTTCCCTGCTCGAGGCTTCAGGCGAGATCCTTATCTCAAGCCTAGGACCAGGTGTAACCATTACGGTCAACTTCACTGGCGTTTTCCGCCCGATGCACACGGGCACGTACGGACTCAACGTAACAGTTGACAGCCATAATGATGTCACAGAAAGCAGCGAGACGAACAATACGCTTGAGAAGCTGGATATTATGGTAACGGTAATAGGAGATACAAACGGCGACGGAGTCGTGGACTTATTCGATGCGGGAGCCGTGATTGCGGCTTGGAATGCGGGCCCATCCAGTTCAAACTGGAACATGAAGGCTGACATAAACCACGATGGCGTAATCGACATCTTTGACACCATTAGGCTGAGCCTTCATTGGGGATAGGCACCGCACGCGCCAGTTTGTCAAACGAACCCGATACTACAAGTTCAATGAAACCTCTCCCAAGGCAATAGCATCACGGAACTTGATTGAGACTTTTGAGACGCGAATGTGCGCGTGCTTGGGGTAAAGTTTTATCCCAAAACCCAAACCCAAAGAAGACACGCCATAAGTTGCCGCTACGGATCACAGTGCCAAGAATATATCCAAAACCGAAAGAGTCGTTATAAGCGGCGCGATCAGTCTTTTTTCAAGGGAGAAGGTTTGAAATGAGAATTTCTGAATTTGTCAAGGACATATTGATCTTCGTGGCGGTCTCGGTGATTCTTGCAGCTCCTGCTTATGCTATCGACGGTGCATTGGATCTGCCTTCAACCATCGTCAGAATCGAAGTCAGTTATGGCACTCAGAGCTACTTTGACACCGTGTTAAGCGAAGTCCCTACTGGATATGACGTGACGAACGCGACATATCGTGGCTGGTGTGTAGATGTCAGAACAGAGATGGCTCTAAGCCCTGCAACTCACGCAGTATTTCTATATTCAAGCACGAGCCCTCCAGGAGAATTGGCGAATGAGGCATGGGACCTGATCAATTACGTCTTAAACCATAAGCAGGGAAGTGTTCTGGACGTTCAGCAGGCAATATGGTACTTCATGTATATAGACGGAGACGGAGAGTACGTTCCTTCCAGCACCGTAGC
Source organism: uncultured Candidatus Bathyarchaeia archaeon (assembly GCA_964354115.1). GTDB lineage: Archaea > Thermoproteota > Bathyarchaeia > Bathyarchaeales > Bathycorpusculaceae > DASPTR01. The sequence goes on from CAYGYP010000024.1 coordinate 8,701, forward strand.
TTGGATGATAGTCAATGATACTCTTGAAAATGGCAGCGGATTCATTCCAGGCCCTGACCAAGTCACAGCAGTCATTTGTTATCCAACTATTCTGTTTCCAAATCAGCCTGACGTCCAAATCAGCATCATCGAAGTTGAAAGCAGCATTGTGGTTCCAGAGTTTTCCTCAACCCTTGTGCTAACAATCATGATGGCAATGACTCTGGCAGTCTTGGTGCACACAAAAAAACGAAAAGTCCTCTGCTAATCAACCACTGCCAATCACAGCAAACCCGAAGGTGAAATAGCTTGAAACTCTGGTATTGTGAATCCTGCAGGCATATGATGATGGATAGGAGAATCGCATTTTGGCACAGACTGCAGCATTTGACTCACCACATTAGACGGCTGGTATATAATGGAACATAATCGGGCTTGACCAGTCAAGAAACGTGTCACCAGAACTTTAGGACACCGCATTCCATCATTCATTCAAGCGCGCGCGATTATAAGGACAATGACGCTTAACCCTACGTCCATGCGTGATAGATGCGTACTTGCTAAGTACAATTGACTTTTTGCTGAACTGCACTTAACAAGAAACCATAAGAAAACGCTTCATCACTAGTAACGTCTGGTTGGTGTCAAATTGCGAAAACCGCTCCGAAAGTCATCAGTCCCGCTAGTCAGAGTCGTAGAATGGTTTGTAGGCTGCAGTATTTCCTTTAACAATAAACGGAAAAAGTCAAGAGCGCAGGCGCTGCGGCAATAGTCGTTGGCTTTCTCTTCCCTTTGAAGGGGTCTGATAAAGCAATTGCCAGAAGACCCCCAACGAATAATACAGCTGCAAGCGGATACGACAAACGGGTACTAAGTTCTCTCCACCATCGGAGCGAACCCTCAACACGCGTTCTTTCTTCCAGACTCAAGTTTGGGTCATACAATGTCTGCTCACGCGTTATTATGCTATGCCACGTGAGACTCCCAAGACTTGCACCTGTCACAATGAACACTATCCCAATAACAAGAATCGTCTTATCGCTCAACTCGTTTCTAAATTTGATCTTCATGGCTTAACACCTTCATGCTTTCGTTAACGGCCATCGCCAAATACCTGAGGGACTCTTGCTATTTCAGATTTCCTAGCTTAAAGTGACTAGCGCGTGCGATGGATAAGATTTTACCTCAACCAACTAAGAGAAAAAGAGGGATACTTAGCCACACATCGAAGCTAGAGCTATTAGGAACACTCTGACGTCTCTGTAGTATTTTCCAGTTACGTCTGAATATGGGGCAATTATATTAAATGGACCTATCTCCCATAGAAAACTCTGAATTCCGTATGATTCTGATGTTTCGATTGCCATTCCAGGACCGCTACCTCCAACCCATGTGTTGTCAGTAACTGGATTTCCACCATATGTGGCTCTGTACGTGTTTATCCTAGATTTTAGGGTAGTAATTGTAGTACTTGGAACTGCTCTCTGATAGTACATTATTGGTCCACCAAAAGTGTGAGTGTTGATATAGTACTTTACTTTGTACGTCTTCCATACGTTGATCAAAGCTCTTGTCTCTGGTTCACTAGCAGCATATGGACCTCTATAGTCTCCAGATGTTTTAGCAGAAGTTCCTGAATGCCCCCATCCAACAGGGAAGTTTCTGTTAATGTTTACACCATGAGCATTTACTCTAGAGTATTCATCGATATTTACTGCTGGAACAAACAAGAACCAGTTGTGAGATAAGATGTATTTTGCCCTAGAATTTCCAGATGATAGTAACCATTTGGCAAATAGGTATCCTGTTTCAGAACCAAGGTCTTCTGCGCCATGCATCTGAGCATCCCACATTATTCTTCCATTAGCACTTGGGTTCCCAATCCTGAACATTAGAATGTCTCTTCCTAGGGCAGATTTGCCAATAGAAACATAGTTTGCATATGTTGGGTACGAAGTACAGAGAGCCTTGAATTTGTTAATTATAGAAGTCTTTGTTTCGTAATTTGCTAAGCTGACTGGAATTGCGATTATGAATACTAGAAAAACGATAGTTGCTATAGCAAGGATTGTTTTCTTCTTCATTTCGGTCATACTGTTTAGCGCGTGCTAACTCTGTATGCATTTGCGTGCGAGTGTGCAACGGAAAAACACGATTCTGAGCACGTCGTCGTTGGGTTTTGGGGGTAAAGTTTTATCCCAAACCCAAACCCCCGTCTGCCTGAAGCATGATTGGAAATTGTTTCGGGAAATAAGCATAGATAGGCTCCGAGTCAGGTTGAAGTCTAGCGTGCGCGAAGCTGTAAAAGGGTTCTAGCTGAACCTGAAATCACTTTCCTCTGACCGCTGAATTCCAAGTCGACCCGCGTTCTGTTTGAACTCCTGAACATTGGCGCTACCTCGAGACAATATTACCGCCACGACATGTATAATGAACCGAAACATCAGTGATATCCCAATTCCAACGCATAGACTTTGGAGAGGGGCCTTGGAATATAGCATTCTTCGGCGATTTCTGGTCTACGGTACATTGCTCCCGCAATGGTCTAAACCTCTACTTTCCCTCCTCAGGTTGTTGCTTGGATGCATCTGCAATGTAGAAATCTTTCTTTTCAAGGGAGTTGTGAGGGGCACTGATCGGCTGTCCACTGCCATGTACATAGGACACAAAGCATCAGCCTATGATTTTGCCGGCGTTGTGTATTCCAAGATTCTGTGGGTTTCATTGCTTGGAAACCTTCCCGCCTTCAGGGTTGATCCTTCACGGCTGCCAAATGTCGAGATTACTGCGGCTAGCGTAGAGGAACCCTTAGTTGGCAAGTTTCTAAAAAGGAATTTTCTCTATCTGCCGCTTGTTGACTTCAGTCTTGATCTACGGAGGCCGATGAGCGACATAATGAAACGATTAAGCAGAAGAAGGAGAAGAGATCTAACTAAGCTCGCGAACTACAACTACTCTTGGACAGTCCACAGGGATAGTGAGAAAGACTTTGACTTCTTCTATTGGAAGATGTATTATCCCTATATAACACGACGATTTGGAAGAGTGGCGTCCATCAAAGGTTACTTAGAATCCAAAGCTGATTATTTAGACAACGGAGGCATCTTTTTCGTCAACAGGGGAGAGCGCCCTGTCGCGGGAATACTTTTTCAAATCCGCGAAAAAACGTTGTATGCTCTGTGCCTTGGTATCTACGAAGGCAACCAGGAGTTAGTGTCAAACTTAGCTGGGCAGGCTGCATTGTTCTTTCTCATTAAATGGGCTCAAATGAAGGATCTTGCAAGTCTGAACTACGGTCTTACAGTGCCCTTTCTTAGAGATGGCCTTTTCCAATACAAGAAGGAATGGGGTATGTCTGCGGAAAGAACAACAGGTTCAATTTACTGCCTTTTACGACTGAATGTTTCAAACAAAGATGCTTTTTCTATGCTTTCCCAAAACCCTTTCGTATTCGTCGACAAAGGGTTAATGAAGGGAGTGATTTTCGTCGAACATGACACGACAAGAAATGAGTTGGAACATATCTCTTCAGAGTATCTTTCGGCAGGACTTGATTCGCTCATAGTAATAGCATGCGGTGACAAAAACCCAGATGCCAGCAAATCCAATGCATTTTCTGAGTGCCGCAATTTCTCACATTGTCTTGCCTATCCTCTATTGAACATTTGTATGCGCCTAGTGGAACAGGGATTAGAAGTAA
>CAYGYP010000025.1:0-11864 GCA_964354115.1 uncultured Candidatus Bathyarchaeia archaeon
CGAGATAGATGGCGTGGAGCTGGTGCCCGCAGTCGCCGCTGTACTGCTGGCGTTCCCGGGCCATCCCGTCCACCAGGGTCTCCTGAGCGCAGTTGTGGAGCGTATTGATCGACGCCGCTATCAGGCGTTGAAGGGGCGGCTCCGAGAGGCGGACGTCGGGTTGATTGAGCCAAGGGAAAACACGGCGGCGCACTCCGACGTCTCTCACCCTGACGCGTCCCTTCACTCCATGGATATGAAGCTGAAGCCAGCGCAGGCTTTCGAAATCGAAGCATTCGAAATCGTTTGTTCCCTGACGGCAGATGAACCGGGTCCAGGAATCGAAATGGGTGTTGAGAAGGGGAGGCCCTTCGGCCGAATGGGCCTCATGGACGAGTAGCTCCACGGTCGTGCCGGCCGGCGCTTCGATGGTGAAGCTGGGCCAGCCGACGACTTGCTCTTCAAGCTCGAAGGTGAGCGCGCAGCCGCGCTTTCCGTCGAGGAGGATTTCCCACTGGCCGGGAGTGGTTTCGACGGCGCTCGGCCGGCGGACAACCGCGAAGGACTCCGGCGGGCGGCACTCGAAATATTCCCGCGGCGGACGGCGCCACTCCACCCAGATCGACTCAGCCAGCCGGGCGACCGGGATGAGCTTTTCCTCAAGCATCGGGACGGACCGGGCCCGGAGCTCAGCTGAGGCCGGGCTCTCCAGCAAATCGTTGACATATTCGTAATAACCTGTCGAAAGCGCCGGCTTGTTCGGGGAACCGTCAAGCGCCATAGCGTCGAGCCACTGGCCCTCATCCATCGCAAAGCCGGTGTTGGTCCAGCCGTAAGGATAAAGAAGGGCATCGAACTCTTCCTGGAGCGCCCGGAGATACCAGCGCTTGTGCTGCCCGGGCCGCCAGGCGCGTGCCAGGTGGGTCTTCCAGGACGGATCGGAGACGACATTGACGACCTGTCCGTCCTCCTGTTCGATTTCGAGCCAGAAGAGGAAACCCGGCTTGCCGAACGGCCAGGTTCCGTCGCCGTGGCCATAGTACAGGACAGTGGCTCCAAAAACGTTGGGGCCGGCCTCGAGCGCCGCTGTCAAATCGAGCGGGTCGGCCTCAGGCCAGCGCGGGTCGGATGGCGCTGGGCCCCACTGCACCCTGCGGCCGTTGACCTCGAGCTTGTAACGGCTGTCGGCTGCAATCCACCCGGTGGCACGCTTGGGTTTGACACTGAGAGAGACCTCGCGGCGGAAGAGGACGAAAGTGTTGGGCAGGCATCTCCCCGACGGATACCAGACCCAGCGGGCCGGCTCGAGGTTGGGAAGGCTGCTCTTTTGGGAGGGGAGGGGAGTGACGGGCTCGATCGGGGAGTGTCCGTTCTTTCCCGCGCCGCCGGTCGCCTTTCGGCCGAGCACGAGTGAGCCTCCGGTCAGGGCCGAGGACCTGATGAAATCACGTCTTTTCATGGGGACCTTCCTGAAGTTGCAGAAAGAATAGTCCACGGAAAGGTCGAAGTCAACGTAACTGTTGCCAGCGGCTGGTTTTTCTCGTAGAGTAGAGGCACTGAAAATGAAAAAAAATCAATTCTTTCTCATGCTGATTTACCTCCTGTTCCTGGCAAGCACGGCCGCAGCGACCGAGGCAAGTTCTTCTAGCTCCCAGGAACTGGCGGCCCGCATTCAGAGGGTCGAGAACGGTTTGATTCCAAACCCGGGGATCGCGGTTAAGGGTCAGCCTCCCAAGAAAGCGAGCTTGGCTGAGCGGATGAAAGCTTACCGTGTGCCTGGGCTCAGCCTCGCGGTCATCAACGGATATGCAATTGAGTGGGAAGAAGGATATGGTGTCCAGGAATCCGGGGGAACCAGCCCCGTAACGCCAGAAACTCTGTTCCAGGCGGCTTCAATAAGCAAACCTGTGGCGGCAGCGACCGCACTCTATTACGTTGAGAAGGGCATACTTGGCCTCGACGAGGACGTCAATTCGCGGCTGCGTACCTGGAAAATCCCGGACAATACTTGGACCCGGAAGGGGAAAGTCACGCTTCGAGCGCTGCTGAGTCACACGGCGGGGTTGACCGTCCATGGTTTCCCCGGCTACGCAGAAGGCAAAGACCTGCCGTCGCTCAGGCAAATTCTTGATGGGGTCAAACCGGCCAATACGCCGCCCATCAAGGTGGACATCGAGATGGGCTCCCGTTTCCGGTATTCGGGCGGCGGGTATACCGTCCTGCAGCAGCTCCTCATCGATATCTTGGGCAGGCCTTTCCCTTATATCGTGCGCGATGCGGTGCTCATCAAGCTCGATATGAGGCAGAGCACCTTTGAACAGCCCTTGCCCCGAGCCCTTGCCGATGCAGCCGCCTCCGGTCATCGTCCTGACGGAAGCGTGCTCCCGGGCAAGTGGCATACGTATCCGGAGATGGCGGCGGCCGGACTCTGGACGACACCGACCGACCTGGCCCGTTTCGCGCTCGAGATCTTGCTGGCGAAGGAGGGAAAGTCGGACCGTGTCCTATCGCGTGTAATGGTCGAGATGATGCTCACCCCGGTAAAAGAAAACTGCGGACTGGGTCTGATGGTCAAAGGGAGCGGGCAGGACTTCCAGTTTTCGCACGGCGGGGGGAATGAAGGCTTCCGCTGTTATTTGATGGCCTATCCGAAGCGAGGACAGGGAGCGGTCATCATGACCAACAGCGACCTCGGCAGCGATTTCATGCCCGAGCTCTTGCGCAGCCTTTCAGCCGAGTACGGCTGGCCCGATTTCAAGCCGGTGGAGAAAGTGACGGCGACGGTCTCGGCAAGCGAGCTTGAGGCCCTCGCCGGAACCTATCAGTTCACTCCCGCGGACAGGATCAAGATCAGCCCGGGGAATGGATGCATTTTTGCCGACCCCGTCTTTGTCCCGCCGGACGGCAAGGCCAATTGCGTGTTTTTCCCCGAATCCGCGGCTTCTTTTTTCTCCACCGAGACCGATGTCAATCTCACCTTCATAAAGAGCCCACAGGGCAAGGTGACGGGCCTGACCTGGCGACGAGGAGAGAACAAACGGCAGGCGCGAAGAATAAGCCCGTAATATTAAAGGACGGTCTTTCTGGTGGCGAGTTGATCGCGCCTTTTGTGATGTGGTATAGGAAAAGTGAGGGTCCACGGGGAGCTCCACCAGGGATGAGCCGACCGAAGCGCCGTATTCTTATCACCTGTTTTGCCATCCTGGGTTTTCTTGCCTTCGGGAACCCTATGCTTCTCTGCCCGGCAAAAGGGCCGGCGAGCAGAACCGTCTATGATGATTATTTTCAGGTTCGAAGACTCTGGGCCCAGAGGCAACATGGGGACGCGGTCGCCCGGGCTCGCGAGTTAATCGAGGGCTATCCCTCGTTTTATGAGATCTACCCTGTTTTCGCCCAGATATCCAAGGCGACGGGCAGCTTGGAGGAAGCGGAGAGATTCCTGCTTCGTCTAATCAAGGACAAGGGCGCGAATCCCCATTTCTTCTACGGCCTGGCCGTTTGTCACGCCGAGCAAGAAGACCTCGGCCGGGCAGCGGATTACTATAAGGCCTCCATCCGCGAAGGGGCCGATTTCATCTGGCCCTATTATTACCTGGTGATAGTGACCCCTGAGTCAGGATGGGGAGGGCTCAAGGGATATTTTGAGGAGAGCGCGCGGTCTTCTCCCCGGAATTCATTCCTTCATTACGGGCTCGGAGTTCTTTGCGAGAACAAAACCAGGGATTTCCCTCTGGCCTTGGCCTCCTACGAAAAAGCTCTGGCTTCTGCCCGGGAGAGCGGCCGGCTGGCGGATGAAGCCAAGCATCTGAACACTATCGGGAATTACTACTGGGCGAGGAGCAGCTACCCCAAGGCCCTGGAATATTATGAGAGAGCACTCGAAGTGAATGCCAAATACGGAGACAAGACGGAGCGGGCCCGGTTTCTCGGGAATTGCGGTATTATGTACTGCTATATGGGGAATCCCCTCCGGGGAAGAGAATGTTACAAGCAGGCGCTGGGTCTTGACCGGGAATCCGGTCAGAGGATTCATGAGGCCGCGATGCTGAGGGGCATCGGGTTCACCCATTATCGGCGGGGCGAATACAAAGAGTCCTTAAGCTTTTATGGACAGGCGCTTCAACTCGCACGGGACTATGCCGATAAGCAGGGCGAAGGACGCTACCTGACGGACCTGGCGACTTCTTATTGGGTCAAGGGCGACTTTTCCGAAGCCATCCCGTTTTACCAAGATGCTCTTGCCATATCGCGGGAGTTGGGGGACCAATACAATCAAATCGTCACTCTGAACAGCCTCGGCAACACCTATTGGACCGCAGGGGACTTCTCGAAAGCCCTGGAGCACGAGTTCGATGGCCTGAAGATCAGTCGGGAGACTGGAAACAAAGTTCTGCAGGCGGATTGTTTGAACAGCATCGGGCTCATCTACCAGGCGACCGGCGATTACGAGAAAGCCCTCGAGCATTTTCAATCGGCCCTCAGGATCCGGCGGGAAATCGGAAACAAAAGCGGCGAAGGCGTCTGCCTGAACAACATCGGGGTTTTATTCCAGGCGCAGAAAAAATATACCGAGTCCCTGTCTCCCCTGGAGGAATCCCTCAAACTCGCTCAAGAAGGAGGGGAGAAAAAATCCATCGGGAATCGGCTGAACAACCTCGCTGTTGCCTACGGAATGATGGGCCGGATTGATGAGGCTCTGGTCAGGGTTGAGGAATCGCTGGAAATAGCCAGAAGCATAGGCGATCGGGAAGGCGAAATTCTGGCCCTCCGCACGGAAGGGCTTTTCTGCTTGAAGAGGGATGAGCATGGCCGGGCGCTGTCCCTGTTCGAAGAAGCTCTTCGCCTGGCCCGGGCCACCGGCCTCTCTAAACACACCTGGCTGATTCTGTCATACTTGGGCGAAGCCCACGAGAACCTCGGCGATCTGCAGAAGGCCGCCGCGAGCTATCGAAAATCCATCGAGACGGCCGAGGGTCTCCGGGGGCGGCTGCAGTCGGGGGAACAGAAAGCCGGATTTCTCGGGAGCGCTATGGATGTCTATGAGAAGGCCGTGAACACGCTTTACGCCCTCCATCAGAGAGACCCGCAGGCCGGGTATGACAGAGATTGCTTGGCCGTGGTGGAGAAGGCCAAGGCCCGGGCCTTTTTGGACGGCCTGGAGGAAGCCCGGGTCGACCTGCGGGCAGGATTGACTGCAGAACAGCGGGACGAGGATGGCTCGATCTCGCTCCGGATCGCAGCCATCCAGACCGAGATCGTGAAGCCCGGCTTGCCCGAGCCGAGAAGGGAGGAGCTGCTCCGGGAGTTGGAGGGAGCCGAGGCCGAGTACTCGCTGTTCATCCAGAAGATGAGGGGAGCGAACCCCGGCTATGCCAATCTTGTCTCCCCCGAGACGCTCTCTTTGGAGAGAATCCAGGAAGGCCTTCCTGACGAGTGGACGGCGATCTGTGAATATTTCGTCGGAGACAAAACGGCCTATGTCTTTTTTATCACCAGGGACGGCTTCTCCATAGAGGTGCTTCCCGAGGGTCAGGCGCTTCAGGAGAAGGCCGGAGACTATATCAAGCTGCTTTCCTCAAGAGAAGCGCCTTCCGGTCAGATCCTGGCAGCCGGAGAGAGCCTTTATCAAGGGCTTCTCGGAAAGGTGAAGGGAATGCTCGGCCCGATTGTCCGGCTGATTTTCGTTCCCGACGGGCGTCTCCACTATCTTCCCTTCGAGGCGCTGGCAATGGACGACGCACCCGGCCGCTTCCTTGTCGAGAAATACCGGGTCTCCTATGCGCCCTCAGCCTCCTCGCTCCTTTACCTTCGAGAAAGAAGACGGGATGGGATTCCGGGGAAAGCTCTCCTCGCTTTCGCCGATCCCTTCAATTCCATCGGGAAAAAGAGAACAGAGTCCGCGAGCTCCGACGATATCATGAGAGAGTTTTACCTCCAGCAGGGGTTTGAGCTGCCGGCTCTTCCGCATAGCCGGGAAGAAATCAAGGCAATCGGACATTCTATCGGAGCCGGCCGGAAAGAGATGTATACTGGAGAAAAAGCCAAAGAAGAGACGGTGAAAAGCCTCTCCTTGCAGGATTTCCGGATCATCCATTTCGCCACCCATGGCTTGGTGGACACGCGGGTGCCCATGCGCTCGGCGCTGGTCCTGAGCCTGGATGCGGACCCGAGAGAAGACGGCTTCTTCCAGGCGCGCGAGATCCTCCAAACGCGGCTCAACGCGGACCTGGTCGTACTTTCCGCTTGCCAGAGCGGGCGTGGGAAACTCGAGAAGGGCGAAGGCGTCAGCGGGCTGGCTCGTGCCTTCTTTCATGCCGGAGCGCAGTCTGTGCTGGCGACGCTGTGGAATATCAACGATAAGGCCACATCCAGGTTCATGGGCGGTTTCTACGATTCATTGAGACTGGGCAAGAGCAAAGACGAGGCCCTGCAGCTGGCCAAGATAAGGCTGCTCCGGTCCGAGTACAGCCACCCGTTCTACTGGGCGGCCTTTGTTTTGAACGGGGATTTCGGGTTTCCTGTCCGAAAGCACGAATAGAGGGCCGGGTTCACTCCTGAAGCTGGAAGCTTTGCAGGCCCGATTCCTGCAAAATCTCATCGTCTGAAAACAGGGCAACCTTCCAGTAATAGCTGGCCCCCCTCTTTAGCCCTTTGGCCGGCCCCGGGGGAAGGTCGAGCGAGGTCGCCCGGATCCGGCCTGAACTCCAGACGATGTCCAGCCTCTCATCCAGCACCTTGACCTCGTACGTCTCTGCCCCCGGATAGGGCTGCCATTCAAAATGCAGGGGAAGCTTTTTTTGGACGCCGCGCGGATTCAGGAGCACGATAGCTGCCCCGGCTTCTCCTCTTAGGGCGCCGGAGTCCTTGTTCAGGGGGGCCCGGAGCACCAGGAAGATTGCGGCTATGATCATGACGAGGCCTGCCGCCGCCGAAGCATAGCGGTAACGGAAGAAGAAAGATCTTCCTTTTTCATTCTCTCGAAGTCTGGCTGCGGCCCTCTGTTTAAGCGCGCTGACCTCGGCTTCCGTTAGGGCCACTCCCTCGGATTCGCGGGTCAGGCGGGCGGCTCCGCTGAGGATCTCCCTCGCCAGCTCAAACTTTGCCCGGCAGGAACTGCACCCGGCCACGTGATCGGCCACCCGGAACTTATCTTCTTCACTCGTCTCCGGCAGAAAACTGGACATCAGGAATTCGACCGGGGGACAGGCGCCTTCTTCCCTCGATGTCTCGGCGCAAGATGACCGGTATAGTTTCTTTAGGTCCTCATGGCTCAATTTCATCAGCCTTCTCCCGATCTCGATATCTCCAGGCGGTCCTCTTTTCTTCCAGCACGATCCTTTTTTCCCGGAGCATCTCCCGCAGATCGGCCAGCCCGCGGCTCAGAAGGTTCCTGGCCTTGCCGTCGGTCCAGCCGAAGTACTCGGTGATCTCTTCCGCCGACATGCCGGATAGATAGAGCTTGACGACCTGCCGGCGGGAGTCTATCAAGCCGTCCACGGACTCCCGGACGATCTGCAGCAACTCCCGGCTTTGGTATTGCTGATCCGGGCCGCTGTTCGCCGGGCTTTGAAAGGCCTTGTCGGCCCCACGGTAGTCATCCCAGGTGTCGATCAGCTCTTTTCTTTGCTCGGTCAGTTGCTTCATCACCTTGCTCGTCGTCGTATAAGCCACTCTCCATATATAAGAGCCGAGATTGTGGATCCCTTTCTCATTTTTCTCGATTTGTCTCCAGACGGCGACCTTGACCTGTTGTTCGATGTCGTCCATGTCGGCTTTTCCAATCGAGGGGCAGGTCTTTCGAATCGCGGAGCGGATGACTTGGGAAAAGCGGTCGATCGTTCTTTCGATCTCCGCCGCTCTTTTTCTTGATCCGGCCATGGTCGGGCGACTTCCCCAGATTATAGCCATTTTGCCGCAGATAGCCAAGACCAGGGTCGCCTCGGGCGCAAATTCCCGACAGATGAGAGATGGAGACCGCACTTTGCCTCTTCCTGATGAGTACACCGCTACGCCTCTGGAGGCGGACAAGGAGGGCAGAAATGAGCGCCTTCAAGATGACCGTGGGACAGCCGACTGAAGTCCGCCGCCAGCTTTCTCTCTACAGGATTGAGGAGGAAACGGCGGACAAGCTGGTGCTTCGGGCCAGAAAGATCGGCCCCGTCGGAGCTGGCATTTTTTTGACCTCGTTCGGGTTGATCATGGCTGGTGTGACCTTCGCTCTGGTCAAAGGAAGAAACGGGATCGGAGAGGTCATCATCGTGGGGTTTCTCGGCCTCCTGCTTCTTGCCGGGGGGATCGGCTTGCTCCGCTCTGGCCTTCGCAACAAAGACCGGATCATCTTCGACCGCCAGGCCGGAGAAGTCCGTTTCGAGAAAACCAAGAGGAAGGACAGCTTCGCCATACCCTTCGGCGAGATCGGGAAATTTGGGCTCGTTTTCGAGGACAGGTCCTTCAGTTCCAAGGAAGTGCAGATCGTCTTCAAGTTCGTGATCTTCACCAAGTCCGGCGACGAGATCAAGGTGGATGAGGCCTTCGCGGGCTCGGAGATGAAGGAACTGGCCGTCAGGGCCGCCGCGCTCAGCGGGGTTCCGTTCGACGAGCACGGTTCAGCGGAGAGCCCCTCCGGGGAAACAGCGCCTGGAGTTAAGGTCTGGCAAAAGCTCCCCGGAGCGCTTAAGCTCGAAACGGCGGGGGAGGGGAAAGTCTACAGGTGGCGAGTCCTGCCGGACAGGCCCGGGCTGATCATCTTTTTCTCCGTCCTCGCGCTGATTTTTCTCGGCCTGGGGCTTCTGGGCCTCCTTTTAATCTTCGGCGCCGTTTCCGATTGGGCGGGCTTCCTAGAGAGACAATTCGAGGGCTACGGCGACCCGGAAATCGTCGTCATCGCGATCGTCCTGATGATCTTTTTTATCAAGACCGCGGGTTTTCTCTCGACCATCCTGTTCGCTAGATGCCGTCTCGCTTTGAGCCCGGCTGAACTGGATTATGAAATCAGGCTGTTCGGCCGCCGCCTCCGGTCCAAGAGCTTCCGGCTTCCGGTCGCAGAGATTACCGGCCTGGCCCTCAAGGATGCCTCACGAAAGGGATTGGAAGTCCAGCGCCGGAATGGCCCCCCTTTCTACCTCGAGCTTCAGCGCTTCTCCGAGGCCGAGCTGATGGCGACCAAGAAACAGTTCCTTCGAGACCTCGGCCGCGAAAATCAACCTCGCGGTCAGCAATGACCGGGAGAAGAGGCCTGCTCAAGCAGCTTTTTGTCCATCAACTTGGCAGTTCTTCTTGAGCACCTCTACGCGTTCGGCCAGCGCCCGGATGACTTCACTTTCTTCGGTCTGCTTTTTCTGCAAATAGAACAGAGACAGGATTTCCTTGAGGTTGTGCTTGAATTCAATGCAGTAACCCCTGTTCTTTGATCCCGATTTAAAGGCCAGGTAAGGGCACCCTCCCATGCAAATAGGGAGAATCTTGCAGCGGCGGCAATCCGGCTTTTCAAAGGGATCCCAGGCCAGCCATTTGCACGCGTTCGCCTGCTCCCTTGGTGTCATCCTGCCGGAGAGCACGTGTCCAACGCTTTCTCCCTCATCGCATATATGGTTCCAGCACTTGACGATGGCTCCGCTTGGAGATATGACCTGGGAATTAAGGGAATCGGCCGTGCAGTAGGCTCCCTTGAGTTGGGGATAAGCGGACGTTTTAAACCCTCTCTTCAGCAGGGCGAATTTCAGCCTGGCCACCAGGAGGCTGAACTCGTCCTTCCTGAAACAATGGGATTGGATATCGGCGCAAGCATCCGTGTAGGGATAGACACAGCCTAAATAGGGATAAACTCGGTTTTTGAGGCCTTCTTTTTCGAGGGTTTCTATGACTTCGAAAGCGGTGTCGATATTGTCTTTGTCCACGTTGATCCGGACATCGATCTTCAGGAGGTCCCAAGAGTTCTTGATATTCTCGAGGATTTTCTCGAATGTCCCTTTGCCGCTGGCCAGGGGTCTTCTTCTGTCATGAATAGACGGGGGGCCGTCGATAGTGATCTGGGCACCCGTCACCCCCCAGCGCTTCAGTTTGTTGGCCGTTCTCCGGTCGAGCAAATAGCCGTTGGTCACAATATAGGCGCTGTATTTTGTCGAGTTTCTCCTGGCCATGCCCAGGAATCCTTTGGAGAGAAAAGCCATCTCATTCAGGGCTAAAAGAGGCTCGCCTCCAAACCAGGTGACGAACAAGTCATTCCCCTTGACAGCAGCTTTTTCTGTTGACTCGAGGAGAGCCTTCATAGGGGCTAATGACATCTTTCCTTTTTTGTGCTGCTCATAACAATATGTGCACCGGAAGTTGCAGTTCAGGGTCGGCGCGATGGTAAGGCCCGTATGGTGGCCGCCGGAAAATCTGGCTGTCCTATTTTTTGCCTTAAGGGCGTTGAGCTCGTCGGTCAGGTCGTCGATGAGGAAGCCTCCCTCGATAAGCGTCCTCTTGATGCTGCGGGGCTCGCGGTTGGCTCCCTCCGATCGACCTGGTTTCTCCAATATCTTGTCGATGAGGGCACGGTCCTCCAACAAGAATTCTACGAGGGCCAAGGAGCGGGAGTTGAAAGCCAGACAGATTCCATTCTTGGGTAAGTCGATAAAGATGTTGTATCGAGAGCTCTTCAAGACACAGTCTTCCTTTCTTTCGACTCGGGATAGGGATTACCCGAGAGGGGTTCTGTCCATCGCCGGACTCCCCCTAATAGGTTATTCCCCTCATCTTCAGCGTCTGCCGCTTGAAGATCATCGAACGCACTTCTTTTTCCACGCTGGCGGCCGATCGGATAGCGCCCGACCGGATATTCAGAGCCCTCGAGAGTTCCTGCACAAAGGCCGTGTCGGCATATTTCGTTATGTCCTGGAAAGAAAAGCCAGGAAGCGCCCGGCTATCCACAGCTATTCCCCAAATGAAATATTCGCCAGTGCAACCGGCCGCCTCGTTTCCACAAAGTGCCTGCCAACAGGAGTTGTCCTTACAGCCATGACCATCCGTGCATGTCTGTTCGTCACATTTGTAGTCCGGACAGCCCTGGCCGCCGCAGCCTTCCCCGGACGAATCGCTCGGACAATTGATTTCCCCGTTGCAGTACCTGGCGCAGGCTCCGACCTCGGGACACTTGCCCTCGACCATTTCAGGGTCACATCCTGCCCGACCCCAGATATAGCCAAAGTCACCTTTACGGAGCCTGTAGAACCTCCCTCCGAGATAGTATTCTCCCTTCAGCAAGTCCCGGAGCACAACGAGGTTCTTGGTGGGGAGAGGACCTTCAATGGCTTCCCGGGAAAGGGACTGTTGCGGCGCCCAGGCCGCTATCAGCTTGCTGATCTCGGCGTCCAGCAGACCGCCGGAGATCAGGGCCGCGACCGAGCCTCCTTTGGCAACTCTCCTTAGAAATTCCCTTCGGGACGTTCCCTGAATTCCTCCCCTGATTTCTTTGAGTCGACTCATTGCGTGCCTCCTCCTGGCCTTTCGGCCGTAATATAAAGATGAAGGCGTCCTCCTCAGGGCGTGGCGCTCATCTTCTATACAGAAGAGGCATAGAGCTCCCTTTTTCTCTCACTTATTTCCGGCGGGCGGCCAGCTCTCCGGCGACCATGTATTCCTTGGGCGAAAACTCTTGAATCCAGACCCGGATGGACGGCAGGGGTGCCCCGATCGACTCCTGGACGGCTTTGGTGATCGAGGTTAGGAGCTTCTCTTTTTGTTCATCCGTTCGTCCCTCGAGCAGGTGGACCTCGATAAGCGGCATGATTTCCTCCTTTATTGTTTCAGGCGGACGTCGTCAATCTGGAGCGCAAATTCTCCCGCCTCTCCTGAAGCGCCGATGAATATCCCCATGATATCGTTTCCCTTGAGCCGGAAACTCT
>CAYGYP010000026.1:0-11734 GCA_964354115.1 uncultured Candidatus Bathyarchaeia archaeon
ATTCTCAGGTTAGCTTTGGCTGTTGTCGCCGATGCTTGAATATGGTCCAACGAACTAGATAAATACGGGCATTCTTAGTTAGACTTAGTTCTGTTGGCGACAAAAAGAGAAGATAATCAAAATGAAGACTGCTTAGATCTTTATAGAAGTAGTCGGGTTAACTCTCTTAGTGCCGACTACTTCTTGTTTCGTTATCGCTCAAAACACTCTAAAGCAAAAAAGGAAACATGCGCCCAGAAAATTGCCTAACTTCGGAGCCCCTACCCCCTACGGTTTTGCCTGCAAAGGCATATTTTTATAAATGGTAATTATATTTTATGTATTGTTGGTAAGTATGGCAGATGCGAGCGATACAGAAAATGTAAGAGCTGGACTGACTAGAAAAGAGAGTGGTTGTGCCAAAAGTCTAAATCTTGGATTCGTTTAATGGACACGTTCAAGTAAACTTTGGAGTGAATTTGTAGACAGAGCGCTAAGAGCTAAATACACACAAAACTGTTTAAACGCAAAAAATACATCCGATAGAGACGTTGCAGACTATCGCTTTCGACAAAGAGAAAATTGCGGAGTTAGCAAGGGAAAATTATGCGACGCAGCTATTTGCTTCAACCTCGAAGGTTTATGGTGACGCGGAGGTTGTGCCTACACCTGAGAGCTACCGGGGAAAGGTTAACCCGATTGGGCCTAGATCATGCTATGACGAGGGAAAGAGATTTGCTGAAGCACAACTCTTATCATTGGAACTAACTTCTTGATGTTTTCCTGCTCATTCCAAGTTGTTGTTACTATCGACACACCTGTAGGAAACATCTTCTCGACCTCAAAGTTCGAGGCAGGTACAGATATTGCTTATTTAGAATTAATGTTGGGTGAATACCAAGTGATTGAATATGAAGCCAAAGGGATAGAAGTAAAAATCGAGTTTTGATAAGGCTGTAATGCTAAATCGGTATGATTGAAATATCAATGTTGACGCGGGGGAGACGTAACTAAGTAATATTTCCGGAGACTACGAACAAGATACAAGATGCTGGGTTTTCTCATGGCTTTCTTTATGTGAGAATCAGAGACGCGTCTAAGTTGCTGAACAACTAACCGCTTTCTCCACACCTTCTTCAGATTGCGTATATTCCATAGAATAGCCCTCATTGTAGCCAAAGAATGAAAGGGTTTTCCCTTTAGAAGGGTAATGGCTCTGGCAAATTCTAGGAGCAATAAAGGTGGAAGAAACTTTGCGATGTTTTTTATTTCATAGTTTTTGATGAGAGACATAATGCGATTTCGTGAGTGGCTAAATATTACATGCTGCGGCATCTTGTATAATTGTGACCCTTGTCTTGCGTGATATACTATGGAGTTGGGAACAAACAAAATCTTATAGCCACCAAGTCTGATCCGCCAACAGAGGTCAGTGTCTTCATAATAGGCAGGGGCATAATCAGGGTCAAAAGGAGAACCGTCAACTGATATCTCTTCCATAACATTTCTTTTTATCAATAGTGCAGCTCCATCTGCATAAAATATTTCAGCAACACGACTATATTGTCCAGCGTCCACCTCATTTCCTCGCGTATAACTATACCCTAAATAGTCTAAGAACTGCCCAGCAGTATCTATGTAGGTGGGTTGAAAAAGCTGTAATATCTTACCTTGAACAGCTCCCACTGCGGAATCATTTTCCAACACTTCAAGCAACTTAATCAGCCATGAAGGATCGACTTTAGTATCATTACTCAAAAAACAAACATGTTGCCCAACACTGTTTTTTGCTCCAACATTGTTTCCTCCAGCACAACCTTTATTCTTTTCAAGACGAACCATTTTTAACCGTTTGTCGTGGCCGAACAATCTGCCAATTACCTTGAAGCTTTCATCCTCTGAACCATTGTCTACAAAAATAACCTCAATGTCAGGATAAGTGGTATTCAATACTGATCTTACACACTCTGCATTGTATTGTATACCATTATAATTGGAAATCACAACGGATACTAGAGGTTTATCAGAGCCAGCAGTCAGAAGTTTATTGTTCATATTCCCACTTAGTTAAAGAATTTGTCAAACGTTGATAGTACATACTGAATCATTTCATCATCAATTCCTGGATAAACACCTATCCAAAATGCATTGTTCATTGCAAAGTCAGTGTTTTTTAAGTCATCTACAATTTTGTACCTAATCTTATTATCGACAAAATACGGTTGTTTGGTGATGTTTCCACCAAATAGCAACCTCGTTGAGATTCCGTTCTTTTCTAAATAGTTAGTTAATTTCTCTCGCTTTACTGCATCATTTTTGGTGGAGATTGGAAATCCGAACCAGCTAGGGTCACTATTTTCGGTTGCTTGAGGTAAGATTAGATAATCACTAAACTTTTTCAACCCGTTATATAAATGATCGAAATTAGCTTTCCTTCTTTTAATGAACTGAGCCAATTTGCCAATTTGCGCTAAACCTATTGCCGCTTGCAAATCTGTCATTTTTAGGTTGTACCCTATTTGAGAATAAATGTACTTGTGATCATAACCAGAGGGAAGATTACCTAATTTCCATCCAAATCTTTTACCACACGTATCATCATGACCCGTTTTACACCAACAATCTCTTCCCCAGTCTCTCACTGATCTGATAATTTTATTAAAGAGCGGATCAGCTGTTACTACCGCCCCCCCTTCTGCTGTCGTTATGTGGTGTGCAGGATAAAAACTAAAAGTTGACAGGTGCCCAAAGTTTCCTGTATATTTTCCGTCATACCTAGAGCCCAATGCATCACAATTGTCCTCAATTAGCCATAAATCGTATTTTCTCACGTATTTCATAATTTCTCTTAAATTGAATGGGTTCCCCAAAGTGTGAGCCAAAAATATAGCTTTTGTTTTATCTGAAATTGCGTTTTCAAGCAATGTTGTATCTATGTTATAGGTTCCTATTTCAACATCTACAAAAACAGGAACAGCTCCATATAAAATAATTGGGTTAACGGTTGTAGGAAAACATTCAGAAACTGTTATCACTTCATCTCCAGATTTTATTCTCTTTTCTTCTGGAAGCAAATTGGAAGTAAGAGATGCAAACGCAAGTAAATTAGCTGAAGACCCAGAATTACAGGTTATAGCATACTTTGCTCTTAGAAAATCTGCCAGTTTACTCTCAAAACGCTCTACATATTCTCCGTCTGTCCACCAGCCCTTTAGTGCCGCGTCCACTAAATTAATTAATTCATTTTCATCGTAAACCTTTCCGCTAACGGGTACTCTTTTTTCCCACCGTGTTTTCTTTGTTAATTTATGGTATTCTCTTACTTTTTCAAAAATTTGTTCCTTTATATCTTCTTCACTTTTGGACATATTGACCCATCTGTTTTTTAACTATTTCAATACCCTCGTCAATTCCCAGCAATTTTGTGTTTATCTCTCTTTCTATCTTGTCTATCGTAAGACCGCCTCTTAATGGACGCGCAGCTCTTTGATCTAAGGTTTTCGTGTCGGTTGGCACGATTAAACTCTTGTTTAAATTTAAAATTTCAGCAGCCCTAACCGCAAACTCATACCTGCTCACGTAATCGGGTTCGGCAAGGTTATAAATCCCTCTCTTATCGCGCTCTATCAATTCCACAAGCACATCTACAAGGTTATCAACTAAAATCGGCGTTCCGTACTGATCTATTGGAACTCTCAGCGCCATACAATTTTTAAAAGCGTTTATCAATTGCATTATAAAATTTTTTGAGCCGATATCCCACCCATAGACCACGGTCATTCTAAGTATTAGATAATCATCTATTGTGCTTACTATGCCCTCACCAACTGTCTTTGTAAGTCCATAGAAGTTAATTGGGGCTGGCGTATCTTTTTCGCTATAAGGCCCGCCTTTACCATCAAAAACGTAATCAGAAGAGAAGAAGATAAGTTTGGCGTTTATCTTTTGAGCACTTTTTGCGACGTATCTTGTGCCTTCAACGTTGATTTTCCAAGCAGTTTCTTTGTTGTCTTCGCAAAAATCTACGTTTGGCAGCGCAGAAGGTAAGAAAATTATGTTGGGATGAAAATTTATAATAAATTTTTCTACGTTAACTTTATTCGTTATATCTAAAGAGAATAAATCATTAGATGCTCTAGAATGATAAGTTCCTGATGTTAAGTAATTCTTAAAACCTGAAAATTTCTCAAATATTTTTCTACCAATGAACCCAGATGCACCTATAACAAGTACCTTTTTCATGTTCATCTATCTGTGCTTAATTTCCCAGTTATAAGGTATATCGTTATCAAATGGATCTATTCTCACAATTTCATCAGGATTATACGGTTCTGTGGCGCAATTAGCCACAATAGCAGCCTTCACACCCACACCTTTGAATCCATTGACCACGCCAGGTGGAACTTGGACCAAAACGTAATTGCCTTCCCCCACAAACAGTTCAAGTAACTCGCCCTTTGTGGCAGAATTTTCTCTCACGTCATAAAGCACCAATTTAATCACCCCGCTTACAACAGAATAGTTCAAAACCATCTTTCGGTGCAGGTGCCAACCTTTGATAACGCCGGGATAAACCACTGAGAAATAAATTTCTCCAAACTTCTGGAAATGCGGGTCATCGCATCTTAACATATGCATTACTTTTCCCCGCTCATCAAGAATTTGTTTAAGAGGAACTATGAGAACTCCGTCTATCATATGTGCCCACTACTAATGTTTAGCTTATAAAAGTTATCGACCCTTTTCATAACTTCTTGCCACCACAGATTTTCCTTGTACCAGTCTATCGTTAGTTCCAATCCCCTCTGTAATCCAATAGTCGGTTTCCACCCAAGCACCTTTTCTGCTTTTCTGAACGACAGATACTGTGTCGTAATTTCCCCCGGCGTATCTTTTCCCAAGATTACCGGTTTCATGTTACTACCAAAAATTTGGATAACCATACTAGCAAGCTCTTCGACAGAAGTTGGTCTTTCCGTACCGAAATTAAAGGCTTCGCCACATGATACGTTTTGTTTTTTCGCAGCAAGAAGCAAAGCGTTTACTATATCGGCGACATACATGAAATCCCTTACATGTTTGCCATTTCCTCTGATAATTACCGGTTTATTATTAAGAATCGAAGTAACAAAATCTGGAACGGCTCTTAATAAATTCGCATCTCTTCCACCATAAGCGTTTGACCATCTCAATATAGTTTCTTTAATTCCATACGTTACATAATATGCGTATACTAATCTATCCGCCGCGACTTTGCTAGCATCGTATGGAGACTTAGCTGAGAGCGGGTGATCCTCGTCAATTGGAAGGCATTTTGGTTCGCCATAAACCTTGTCGGTACTTACATAAACTAGAAATTGGTCACCGTTTCCTTTCCTGATTCCTTCAAGTACATTAAAAGTCCCGTCGACATTAACATCAATAGTTTCCCCAGGATTTTTAATTGCATATAGAACTTGCGTTATGGCGGCCAAGTGAAATACAATCTCGCAGTTCTCCACGAGTTTTCCCACTAATTCCTTATCCCTGATGTCTCCGCATACCATTTTTATGTTTTTTTCGAGATGCTTTATTCCATCGATGCCAAACGGATCCTTATCGTTAACTAATACTTTGACATTTGCCCCATTTTTCACTAAAGTTTCAGTTAGCCATGAGCCTATAAATCCCGTAGCACCTGTTACCAAGACATTCTTCGATTTCCAGAAATCTTTCAACAATGAACGCCCTCTACTGCCAAATTTTCCAAGGTGGCTTTCCTCTGAACCCTGTATGCGGCATTACTTGTTCTTGCCAAAGTTTGTTTAACCTTTCGTAGTCTTTATAGGTATCCATACATGTCCAAAAACTGTTGTGGACATAAGCCGCAAGTTCTTTATCTTGTGTTAATTTCGTTAAAGTCTCTTCCTCCAGTACACTGTTTTCAGTTAAGTATTCGAATATTTTTCTGTTAAAAGCAAAGAAACCGCCATTTATTAATCCAGGTAAAAAAGGTTTTTCCTTAAAGGAAACTACTGTGTTATCTCGGTCTACCTCAATTACTCCAAAGGGCGACATAGGATGAACCGCAGTAAGAGTAGCTATTCTTCCTTTCTTAAGATGGAATCTAAAAAGCTCTTCTAAATTTATATCTGCTAAACCATCGCAGTAAGTACAAAAGAAATTTTCCGTTTCTATGTATTTTTCGACTTTCTTCAATCGTCCACCGGTTGATGTGTGACGCCCTGTGTCAACAAGACGTATCTCAAAATCTTTTAAACTGCATTCAGCCGCGTCAATTTTTTCTTCCGACCAAAAAATGCGTCTCAATTCATTATGTAGCCAATTCTGATTCGTAAAGTATTTTTGTGCAAGATTTCCTTTGCATCCTAGGCAAAAAATAAATTTTGTAAAGCCATAATGAGCGTAAATTTTCATAACGTGTAATGCAATAGGCATATTACCGATAGGAACTAATGCTTTGGGTACGCTTTCAGTTAATTCTCTTAATCTCATCCCCATTCCGCCAGCAAGAATAACAACTGGCATATTTTGTCTTTCATCTTTTATAGTTTTTTTCTCAGAGGACATGTATATCGCTACCAAAATCTATTCAGCAGTATATTTCTCTTTATATTTAGAAATTCATCATCAAGCAGTACACAAAAAGACAGGTTACAAAAATTAACGTTTAACATCATTGAAAAGCCTCAGATTAGCGCTCATTTTTACAGGTCTCATCGTGTTATCTTATGGTAAAACATTTTCAGTTTTTTCTAGCCTTCAAGCGGTACTAACTGCTCAAACCTAAGGAAGTCTACATAACTGTAGCCGTCATCATCGACAAGAATTGATAGTGAGGTTATTTCGCCTACAGCGTAATTCTTAAGATTTATTACCGATGTAGTCCAATCAAAAGATGCTTGCCTGTCGATTAATATGTGATTTTCTCCGTCTATAAGGACTTCTATTTTAATTTTAGCAGCATTATCGGTACGCCACTTTACTGTGAAATATGTGATTGCTTGGCTATTATTTAGAAGTAAACTTCGAGTAGAGTAGGCATATCCGCCTGAGGTGGTTCGTAATTTGTAAACACCCCCATCGCTAACTGCATCAACAGTACCACCAAAACCTGCTCTAGTATGCCATCCAATGAGGAAATCCTCATCATCCCAAACCGTGACTTCCTGCGTTCTGACATATTCAAAAATATACGCGCCACCTTTATTGAAAACTAATTTAAAAATTGGAGAGTCTAAAAGGTTGGCAGCATTGAATCGGTCTCTATCATAGATCGTTTTCTCTCCTATATACACGTAACTAACATTATGGTAATTCAAAAAGTCTATACATGTTAAGGAATATGGATCTCTGGCAAACGTGGGATAAACAGATAGATAACGTTCAGGGTCATAATCGGCATAATATTGATCATATAACGTGTAATTTGTTACTACACCAAATGGAATCAAAACTCGTCTGTGAGTGAAAATTGGAATCCATTGTCCAGCATCAGACAAAGATACGAAGAACAACGCGTCCGAAGGCGTGTTATTCTTTATCCAATCAAATGCGTAAACATCATTTTCTGTTACAGCCGAATTTTCGCGAGACGCCGAATTTATTTCAACATTTATGAATATTTGAAGTATGCACAGAAATAACAGCACTAAAATGACCAAGATTACCTTTGGGCTACGGGCTTTCTTCCACATTAACTTTAGCCTCCAAGTTTCTTTCCTTGAATGAGAGTCCCTTCTGTATGTACTCCAGAGTTTTAAACAGGATTATCCCTGTGATAATGGAAACGGAAAAGCTTGTTATGGTGAAGATTCTATTCACTTCGATACGATGCCAAAGCGGGAATGGAATTATGTATAATCCGGTCGGAGTGTTTTCATGCACTAAGAATAGGATAAGCGCCCATGCTACAAGGAGAATAAGCGGTTTTTTATCGGTTTTGTAGTTACGCATCAGGGTTATACCTAATTGTAGCAAAAGGAATGTGCCTATACCGTAGACCGAAAAGAACCTCAATAGTATGCTGTAAAGCATCTGACTTGGTGATTGATTCCAAGATAATATTGCCGACCATACTGGGCTAGGTCTTGATGCATATAGCTCGCTGTAAGTCGTCTCAGCCATTGCAGCTGGGACAAATATAGGGGAAATAATTGCTATAGAAATAGCAATGACCGCGAGAGACTTCAAAACAGGCACTATCTTTCTATTTGAGATAACAAAAATTAGGAAAAGCGGAATTAAGGCAAACGTTAGGTAAAAGGCAGAAAGAGCATGAAGCAGGCCCATCCCAGAGAGCAGAAAACCCGTGAAAAGCATGTATCGGAAACCAATCTGATTGCTACGAAATATTTCCCAAAAGAGGCCTAGAAGTATAGGCAACAAAAATAAAGATGATAGTTCCGCATTTCCTCCCCAGCCAAACCATGTTAAGCCTGGTTCTTGTATTAGCATCCCGAAAACAAAGGCTGAGCATAAAGCAATCCCAGTATTCTTAAACAGTCTTTTTGCTAGAAAGTAAACTCCAAGCGAAATCATTGCTGCGTATATTACAGTGATTATGCACACTATTTTTTCTATAGATAATGCGGTCAACTGGTGAAAGAATGCAGCTGTGCCAGAAAATCCTGCAATTGTTAGATGTACCTTCTCCGCATACCATGATTGAGGAGCAAAACTACCCCAAGACATTACATAGCCCCCATTTTCAACAACCCGCAAAGTTATCAGCGAATATAGCGATGGGTCGTTACCCGGATGTACAAACAGCCCTGTAGATGGGTATAGGTGAAAGATGAAGATAGCTGAGAACATAACTAAAACTATTGCTGCTTTCATGCTTGGTTTTATGAGTCTTGGTTTGAACGATTTCAGACGTTCTTTGTAGAGATATAAATTTGCTAATACGAAAAATATTGTCAAAATTTGAGCTACGAAAACGTTCAGAACATTGCCGAGCAGACTTAAGATCATAATGATCAAGGGTATTACGGCTGCTCCTGAGGCCAAGGTTAATGCTACCCGCTCAACAGCATCCAATACGATATTCTTCTCATTTAGATATCTTTCAAAAAACACTCGAAATGGATTACCATACAAAGCTAACATTACTAAAAATGCTGGCGCATATATTAGGAGCGTGAGAGGAGTAATGGGTTCCATTTTATTTACTCAATTGTCTACTGCTTTGACCAAAGCTCGATACTCTTTCAAGGCTATATTACGCCAATCGAAACGTCTACTATAGTGCTGTGAACTATGCTTTAGAACCGCATAGTCTGCTTGCTTCAGCGACAGCAAATATATTATCCTTTCCGCAAAAGCTTTGATATCGCCGGTTGGAACTAAGAACACGCTTTGACCATCTCCATATATTTCCCTAATAGCAGGAATATCGTAGCACACAGCAGGAAGACCCCTAGCCAAGGCTTCAGCAGTCGCTATGCTCCATCCTTCCATCCTGCTCGGTAACACAAAGATTTTGCTTGCATCTAATGTACGATAGAGATGCTTGTCTGTAACAGAGCCGATAAACTTAATCTTATTCTCTAAACCCAACTCTTTGGTTAGCTTTATCGCTGTTTCCCGTAAAAAACCAGTTCCTATCACAACTAGTTCGGCGTTTGGCAAGACACTGACAACATGCTTCCAAGCGCTAATAAGATCACAGATCCCTTTACCCATATCGAGTCTTCCAACAAAGACCGCGTCGTAGCGTTTTTCGGAGTTATCAAATGAGTTGATGCAATCACAATCGATAGCATTTCCGGTGACGGCAATCTTCTTTTCGCAAATTCCCAGTGCCCTCAGATTTTCCGCAATCGCTTCAGATACCGTAATGCATAGCTCTGCCCTACGAAGTTGGGACTCAATTATAGCTCCGAACGCCTGCACTAACGCATCCAGTCTACTTAGCTTGTTTTTTCGCATTTTTTTGTAATTCGAGAATGGAAGTGGCTTACTGCTTCTTATCGGATCAAGTGGATCAACCCATCTCAGGTGGTGAGCAACAACAACTAATGGTAAAGAAAACAGCCTACTTACAAAAAAGCCTAAGAGAAAATTGTAAAGATTATTATTAGTCGCATAAATAAAATCATATTTATTCTTTTGGCATAATTTCTTTGCTTCCTTTAAACCAAGTGTAATCCATTCAAATAAATCTATATAGATTCGGCCTCGGGAAAAGAATCTTATACAATGAGAATTATGATAAACAGACATGAACCAAGATAGTGGAGGGTAAGGTTCTATTGCGTCAAATTCAACACCGTATTCTTTTAAATTTTTTGTCATACACACAAACCTCCGTTCAGAACCACTAAATGGCCAAGTAGGTGGGCGGTACAGCATTGCAAGCCCCCTCATATCTTACCCTTAGAATATTTTCTGGATTTGGCGCACTTTTGAGGCGAATTTATGAAGTATTAGCCATATTGAGCATTTTAGTCCATCAGTCCATTTGATCTTAGCTTTACCTAGCTTACGTCGCATGTACAAAGTTGGCAATTCGATTATTTTGAAATTGTGTTCAAGTATTTTCGCTGTAACCTCAACTTCAAACTCGAATGAGCCCGAGTTGATGTCGACCTGATTCAATACTTCTTTTTTGAACACCTTAGCCCCAGTCATAACATCAGTAAGCCTGCAACCGTAAAGAACATTTGTCACAAACGTGAGAACTCTATTTCCAAAATGATGAGACAAACTCATGCGATCTACATGTCCAAGAAAACGAGAACCATAAACTACATCAGCTTCACCTCTTAGGATCGGCTCTATAAGCATCGGGATATTTTTCGAAGGGTACTCCAGATCAGCATCTTGGATAACAATGATACCGTTTGTAGCTAAGGCTAGACCAGTCATTACAGCATGCCCTTTTCCCCTGTTTAAAGAATGGCGAACCAATTTAATTTTGCCAGCCGCATTTTTTGTCGCGTCTTTCGCCAAGTCAAAAGTTTTATCTGGACTTCCATCATCAACAATTATGATCTCATAATCGAAATTGGTTCCTTTAAATGTTTGAATCAGGTCGTCGGCACAATGTGTTATGGCTTCTTCTTCATTAAATGCGGGAACAATGATTGAAAGACTTGGTTTGATAAATCGATTAATCACACTAGAAGGCTGTTCAAGTTTTTCAGGGATGCCTTCAAAGTCGTGATCCACAAGCGGTTTAGGCAGTAATAAATATTCCTCCTCTTGCAAATGCATCCGCATTAATCTGCCCCAGATGGACTGCTTACGTATAACGCTCAATGC
The DNA here is from genome assembly GCA_964354115.1 of uncultured Candidatus Bathyarchaeia archaeon. Classification (GTDB taxonomy): domain Archaea; phylum Thermoproteota; class Bathyarchaeia; order Bathyarchaeales; family Bathycorpusculaceae; genus DASPTR01. The sequence goes on from CAYGYP010000026.1 coordinate 11,248, forward strand.
AATGCCTCTAAGTTTGAAAGTTCAGCGCACGCAATATAGGTTCAAGCATTGTTTGCTTACATTCTGAATTTAACCAATAAAAACCCTGGCTTAAGTATAAAAACCTTAGGCTATATCTAGAATACTTATCTATAACATACTCCACAAACTTGCTACCAAAAGTAATACTTCTGGCAACACCGTTGCCGGTCAAGATTTTAAGTGTTTTACTCACAAATTGTCACTCGTTTGAATCAGCATGGAATTTGCATCTACGCCTTGCTTATCCGTCTTCGACCAACGCTTTGGCCTGTTTAGAGCAATGAGCAACAAAGCGTACAACGCAATTAACGATTGAAAACTCCAATAAAAGTAAATGAATGGAAGCCAAAGCAAACTTTTAGCTTTCCGGGGTTTGGCAACATAGATCAAAGCAAAGCCGCAAACAAGCAAGCTAAGGGCTGTGGTTAATGTTGCCAGCGGCATGGCAAGGATCCACAACATATTG
>CAYGYP010000027.1:0-10069 GCA_964354115.1 uncultured Candidatus Bathyarchaeia archaeon
GAAGATCTTGGCGTTTCGGACTAGCCAATTATAGTCTTTCTCGCGGTTGCTTGCATTGAAGACTGCTAGGAACTTCTCTGTTTCTAGGCGGTAGACGACGAAATCGTCTATTATGCCCCCGTTTTCATTGCACATGACTGAGTATTGCGCGTTGTTTGGCCCGAGTTTCGCGACATCATTTGTTATGACATAGTCTAGAAAGCGTTCCGAGTCGACACCAGTTACCATCACGCGTCCCATATGTGAAATGTCAAAGACTCCAACACTGTTACGTACAGCTAAGTGTTCTGGAATTATTCCTTTGAAGTAAAGAGGCATTTCAAAACCCGCAAATTCTGTCAGCTTTGCTGTTTGCTTGTGCAATTGATACAGCTGGGTCTTACGGGGTTTCTCAGTCAAACTCCTGTCCCTCGCAATTGTTTATCTTATCGGTTTTACGTCCACATCTTCAGGTATCAGTGAGAGCTTCTTGCTGCATTTTGGACATTTGCCATCATGTTCATGTATGATTTCGTCTGGAGGTCTGATTTCAGCCCCTTCATATAATACGTGACCACAACCCTGACAAACAACACGCTGGGGCACAGCAATACACACCCTTAACAACGAAAACTAGAATGCTCGTGATGTATTTATTGATTACTAGTTCGAAACGCATTGCGCCAGTGAGTTAAGCCGATAATCGAAATCTGAGCAGATAGACGCGAAGTCCCTGGCTGGCAAGCAATGATGATGCGTGGGCTGTGAAAAAGCCGAGTCCTCTAACACCTGAAAAACGCACGACTAACTAGAATTCGTCGAACGAAAATGGAAATGATACCAGAAATCCTTCATTTGGCACCTACGTTGAATGACCTCCAGCAGTCATCTGCAGTAAAAGATTAATGCCAGTCTGCAGTTATTAGTCTACGGTGTTCAATGTGAGGGACTGCGTTCTTAACCCGCGAAAACAAAATCTTTAATACCCCTCCTACCAATTCAAAAAGCTCTATGGGATTTCCTAAAAAAATCGAGGAGAAATGGCAGAAAAACTGGGAAAACGCCAGAATTTTCGAAGCAAACCCCGAACAGAACAGAGAGAAATTCTTCATTACTTTTCCATATCCCTACATGAATGGCCCGTTGCATGCTGGCCATGCGTTCACGGCGTCAAGGGTAGACGTGTATGCGCGTTTCAAGCGTATGCAAGGTTATAATGTTTTGTTCCCATGGGCTTGGCACTGGACTGGGCAACCATTGCTAGGTGCAAGTGAACGCGTCGCGAAGGGCGATAGAGAATTCATCAGAGGCCTAACAGAGATTGATGGAGTTCCAGAAGGTGAATTGGGCAAATTTGTGGATCCGGTTTACATGGCTACGTACTATACAAACGAAGGCCGAATAGCCGCGAAAAAGATGGGTTTCTCAATAGACTGGCGGAGAGAATTCAACACAACAATGCTCACGTACCAGAAATTCATCAAATGGCAATATGAAAAGTTGAGAGATTTGGGCTACGTTACAAAGGGGACACATCCAGTTGTGTGGTGCCCAAATTGTCAGAGCCCAACAGGGGACCATGATCGACAAGTGGGTGAGGGAGTCTCACCAGAAGAATACACGCTGATAAAGTTCAAACTTGACAAGGATACCTTTCTTCCTGCAGCCACGTTTCGACCGGAAACAATCTACGGCGTAACAAACATCTGGTTGAACCCGGACGCAACTTATGTGGAAGCCCAAGTGAACAACGAAAAATGGATAATAAGCGAACAGGCAGCTGAAAAACTGAAAGAACAAGGGAAAACTGTCAGAATAGATCGGCAAATCAAAGGCAGATTGCTAGTAGGAAAAGTCCTTGAAAGTCCAGTAACAAAGGGAAGACTTCTGATATTGCCAGGCTGGTTCGTCAACCCCGCTCAGGCCACAGGCGTAGTTTACAGTGTGCCAGCTCACGCGCCCTATGATTGGCTGGCACTGAAAGATCTAAAAGAAAGACCTGAGGAATTGAGAGAATTCAACATAGACCCTGAAACCATAGGCAACATCAAACCTGTCTCGCTGATCAAGGTTGAGGGCTACGGCGAATACCCAGCTATAGAGATCGTCGAGCAACTAGGTGTGAAGAACCAGGATGATCCAAAGGCTGAAGAGGCAACCAAGCTGCTTTACAAGAAAGAATTTCACAGTGGAGTGTTAAACGAAAACTGTAGAGAATATACTGGGAAAATGGTTCGAAACGTCAAGGAGACTCTGATAAGCGACTTCAAGCGTCGCGGAATTGCAGATGTAATGTACGATCTGCCTCAACCAGTGGTCTGCCGATGTATGACACCCTGCACAGTCAAGGTCTTGCAGGACCAATGGTTCCTGAACTATTCGGACTTGGAGTGGAAAGAAAAGGCCAAACAAGCCTTGGGCAAGATGGAAATCTACCCAGAAACAGCCACTCAGTGGTTCCTAACTGTGATCGACTGGTTGAAGGAGTGGGCATGCGCAAGAACAACAGGGTTCGGCACTCCTTTGCCATGGGGAAAGGGCTGGATCGTCGAGACGCTCAGCGATTCGACAATTTACATGGCATTTTATACGATTAACAAGCACATAAGGCATTACAATATAGAACCGGAAAACCTAACAAAAGAAGTTTTTGACTACATTTTCTATGGAAAAGGAAAGAAGGAAGAAATAGCCGCAAAAACACGGGTGAACGCCAGAGCATTAGAGGAGATGCGAAAGGAGTTCTGCTATTGGTATCCGGTAGATTTGAGAGTTTCCGCCAAGGAACTAGTCCCGAATCACCTGACATTTTTCATGTTTCACCATACTGCACTTTTTCCACCAGAACATTGGCCAAGAGCCATCGGCGTTAACGGCATGCTGATGATTGAAGGAAAGCAAATGCACAAGTCGAAGGGCAACTTCGTGACCATGAAAAAAGTCATTGAAGAATATGGTGCAGATGCCACAAGATGCGCTCTACTGTTGGGAGCTGAGGGCATGGACGATCCTGACTGGAGAACTGAAAACGTCAAGGATTTACAAGGCAAATTAGAATCGCTGTACAATTTTGCAGTGACCCTGATGGAGAGCCCCAAGATCGAAGAGGATACGCACATGGAAAAGTGGCTGATGAGTTCTCTGCAGCGTCGTATCCGTGAAGTCACAGAAAACCTCGAAGAGATGAAAACGAGGACAGCGTTGGAAATCGCTATGTTCGAAGTTTGGAATGACTTTAGGTGGTACTTGCGCAGAAAAGGAAAAATGGGGGGAAAAGCGCCCAACGAAGCCTTGCAGACATGGCTGAAACTGCTCGCGCCGTTTGCGCCTCACGTGTGTGAAGAATTGTGGAACCAGATACCCAAGAAAGAGTTTATCTCACTTGCCCCGTGGCCGCGAGTAAATGAGAGACGCACAGACTTGATCGCTGAAGAACAGGAGAATCTGATAAGAGAGGTCATTGAAGACACGTTGAATGTTGTGAAAGCTACGAAGACTACTCCCAAGAGAATATATTATTATGTTGCCGACCAATGGAAATCGAAAGTCTACGTCAGAATATTGGAGGAGTCAGCTCAGCGGGAAGCAAAGCTGAATGAACTTATGAAAGAGCTGTTTGCTCACGAAGACTTGAAAGAACATAGTAAGGAGTTGGCCAAGCTCGCTTCGAGAATACTGAAACACGTGAGCGGAATACCGACGGAGAGGAGACAAACACTATTGAAGATTAGGATGCTTGATGAAAAAGCGATGCTTGCTGGTGCAATAGGCTTCTTAGGTGAAAGATTCAATGCTGAAGTTATGGTCTTCGATGAGGAAGACAAGCAACGTTATGATCCCAAACAAAGGGCTGCGATGGCTATGCCTTTCCGCCCTGCCATCTATATTGAGTAGGAACGGGTCAAAGCAATCTTGACATTTGGTTCAGGGTGTGAGGGTTGACTTTGACATGGTAGTTCCTTCGCCCGCTGCTCGTTGTGGTCACATAATAGTCTTTTTCTACGTCGAGTTCGGCTCCACGTAACATGGCTAGAACGGTGCGACAGACGTTCACGGATGTCAATTTCTCATCGCTGACTTTCTTTTCAATTTCCTCGTGTAGCATTCTCGGGTTAATCGTGTAGACAGCTTCGGCTCCTCGTCCTGTTCTGTAGAAATGCATCTCCATGTCCTTCATGAGAAACTCGACGATTTCATAATAGGGTGATTTACGTTTTCTTATCAATTCCACGTAGTTTACGAGAGGAATAGGGATTTCTCGAAGTTCTGACACTTTCTCCCCCCTCTATATAATAGAGAAACATGGTATTTAAAAAGATTAAGGAGGATTTGTCCAGCATAGACCCTGCTTGTCCCGCAGACAAACATGTATTGTAAGGTGAAGGTCTCTTGGTTTCTGCTGTCTGAAGTGATGGGCGGCTCTATGTTTGAGTAGGTCATAGTGTGATTGAGGTGTTTCCTGCCAATAGTTGCAACCATAAGCAGTAGTTGATATTGGCGCTCGCTTTCGGAGGGTTTCAGATAAAACTATATTCGACAGTTCATATCATTTTTCAGCGGGGTCCGTAGCGCAGCATGGATAGAGCGATCCCAGAAAGCGCGGCGGCCTTCTAGGATCCGCATCGGAGAAAGCCGCAGGCCCTGGGTTCAAATCCCAGCGGACCCGCCACCACCAATTGTGCTTACTTCAAATGATTTGGATCATTGCCGTGCACTTAGAAAGCCAAGTGGGCACATAGCGAGTTCGTTGGTTGTGCGGTTGGAGTGACATGATTCTTGGCGTTTCACGGGTTCAAGTTCGACTTGCGAACGGAAATTTTAAATTGTCGACGCAATAATAAATGGAGAATGCTTTGAGGTTTGACGTGTAGATGTGTAAGGGATGCTTATGAGCACACATGCAGAGGATTTGAAGCTTCGGTTGATGACTATTGAGCTTCTTAGAACTGCGAAGTACAAGAGAAACATCACGTATCGGGAGCTGGCGTCGAAGACGGGTTTGCCGGTGACTGTTCTCAGCAGGTACGCTAAGGGGCATGTTCTGCCGAACACGGCTAGAGCGAAGCAATTGTGGAGGGTGTTGACGAAACTTGTGGGTTTGGAGCCTGAGCTTCGCAGCAGAATAAAATTCGATGAAGAAGGATATTTCGACAACACCGAAATCGTGGGGGACTTCAATATTCTTCAACAGGCAGCCAACCACGCGCTTGCAAGCTTTGCGGGGAAACGTGTGACTAAGATTTTTACGGCAGCCGTTGACGGGATTCCCTTGGCAACCATGGTTGCAAATGCTCTCGGAGTGAATCTTGTCATAGCAAAGAGAAACAAAGAAGTCGGCGTCAAGGCTTTTCTTGAAGAAACATACGTCCTAGGCAGAGATTCAGGTGTAACCATGACTCTTTACATTCCGAAAGAGGTGATCAAAAAGCGAGACAGCGTTTTGATTGTGGATGACATGATTAAAACGGGAGAGACGCAAGCGGCCTTGGTAAATCTAGTTCGAAAAGCAAAAGCCGAGATCTCCGGAATTTTCTCACTCATAGCGGTAGGAGAAGAATGGAAAAGGAGACTCAAGCCGACCAGCGAGGCTCCTGTAGAAGTAATAACTTACGTTAAGGCCCCATACGATACAAGCACCCATCTTTGACGGTGCAACTAGCACATCTTTCCTCTTTGCAGAAGCACTTGCCCAGTCTAAGCAAGGCAGCCTCGAAGCTTATGAATGATTTTCCTGGAATTGCATTTCTCCGCCAGAAATCTTCAAGCTCTTTCAACGCGTCTCCGTTCGTCCCATTCCGTGTTATTCCAAGATTCTTGGCCGCGAGAACAATCAGACTTGCGGGACGTGGATTAGCCTTTTTCCAGATGCCGCGCAGCTCTCTCAAAAAAATACTGACGGTAACGTCGCCTATTCCTCTTCCAAGATCTTTCAACCTTCTTTCTAGGTCTTCGCAGTCAGACGCCCTTTCATGAAGACACTTCAGACTTCCCCCATACTTTTCTATGAGGTTTCGCATGACGTTTAGAAGCTTGTCTGCCGTTTTGAAATCGTATCGCGTGTAACCTCCTTCATCTAGGATTTTGACCAGTCCGTCCCACCCTATTTCGAGAACCCGCTGAGGCGTCAAAACGTTGTGCTTCTCGAAGCATCGGTAAGTTTTGACGACAGAGTTTTCTCTTATAGGTGCGCCGAAAAACACGGATGCTAAGAACCATTTGAAGATCTCTTCATCTTCAGCATCTAGTAGATTTATGCCCAAGATCTCCGAGTATTTCTTCCCTAGATGATCAATTAGGGCTTTCAGAGCGCCATGTTTCATGCTCTTCCCTTTTTCTGCAAAATCTTATACTTGATCGACATAAAACGGTTTATCGAGGCCTGTGAATGCGCACGATAGAATGGCATGACGGAAAAGTCACAACCATAGATCAGACAAGGCTCCCAAACGAGACGATCATGCTTGAGTTCAAAAATAGCGAGGAAGTTGCTGAAGCAATAAAACAAATGAGAATCAGAGGAGCCCCACTGCTGGGTGCAGCTGCAGCCTTTGCTTTAGCTCTGACTGCCCACAACTCAAAGGCTAAGACCACTATGGAGCTTATCAGCGAACTTGAGAAGTCAGCGAAAATCTTGAAGGAAACAAGGCCTACTGCCGTCAATCTCTCTTGGGGAATAGACAGAATCTTGAACAAGGCAAGAAACCCACACAGAAAAGTTCCAGAAATAGTTGCGCTCGTCATTGAGGAAGCTCAGAGCATAGCGGACGAAGACGTAGCTGCAAACCATTTGATCGGCAAATATGGGTCCGAGCTGATTCATGATGGTGACGTTGTCCTGACACACTGCAATGCTGGAGCCCTAGCGACTGTTGATTATGGCACTGCCTTAGGCGTTATAAGAGCTGCATTTGAGCATGGAAAGAAGGTCAAGGTAATTGCCACCGAGACTCGTCCGAAATTGCAGGGTGCCAGGCTGACAACCTATGAACTTCATAGAGATGGCATACCTGTCACTTTGATAACTGACGATGCGGTTGGATATCTGATGTACAAGAAAATGATTGACAAGGTGATAGTGGGTGCAGACAGAATAGTCAGCGATGCTGCCATAAACAAGATAGGTACCTACACCATTGCAGTTTTGGCAAAGGAACACAGGGTCCCGTTCTACGTTGCAGCTCCAAGATCTACATTTGACCTGACGAGCAAATCCTCAGACGTTGTCATTGAAGAGAGAAGTCCTGAAGAGGTCACTCATATTGGTTCGCTGCGAATTGCCACGGAGGGGGTGAAAGCTCTGAATCCGGCCTTCGACATAACCCCGCTTGAATATGTAACAGCGATCATCTGCGAAAGCGGCATTCTATATAAGGAGGATTTCCGTAGATTTGAAACCAATCGCTCTAAGTGAACATGAGGCTTAATCTTGGTTGATGATTTGAATGCTTAGAAACAAGGAAAACCCCTCAGAAAATTCTGAGCTTAGAATCAAGGGCTTGCTTGTCGAGAAAGGGGTCAGAATCTCTGAGAAAACAAACGTAAATGAGCTTTCCTCTAGAGGATATGGCGTACCAGAAAATGAAGAACTCATGCTTGTCTTTTATGAAGCGCTATACCTTGTGGAGAAGGGCATTCTGGCCGTTGAGGACAAAAGACGCGGCAAAAAGGACTTGCAAGAGATCTTGCGGTGCTACAAAGAGGTTGATGATGAGGCTTGGGCCAAATATCTGGCCTACCGTGATTTGAGAAGCCGAGGGTACGTTGTACGAGAAGGGTTCGGTCTGGGTGTCGATTTTCGAGTCTACGAAAGAGGAGAATACAGCAAAGATACTGCTAAATACCTAATTCTGAGCATTCAAGAGGGCAAGCCAGTTACGCTTCAAGACCTATCCAATGCTTTGCGGCAAAGCCAAAGTCTTAAAAAAGAGCTGGTCCTAGCCGTCATGAACCGCAGAGGCGAAGTGGTCTACTATTCGGTTTCGCAACTGACCTTAACATGATGGAGGAAATTGGAAGACGCCAGAATTCAAAACCGTTCGCGGAATGAGAGACTTTCTGTCAGAACAAGCGAAAATGATGAAATACATCGAAAGCAAGGCTAGAAGTGTAGCTGAATTCTATGGATATAAGGAAATCATGACGCCGGTGGTAGAGTCATACGACCTGCTAGCCACGAAAGCAGGCGAAGAAGTTCGCCTGCGAATGTTTGCCTTCAAAGATCTAGGAGGACGCATGGTTGCCTTGCGGCCGGAGTTCACGCCTTCAATTGCCAGAGTTGTTGCCACGACCTTAAGGAACGAGCCGAAGCCCTACAGGCTCTTCTGTTTGGGAAGCCTCTACAGGTATGATGAGCCGCAAAGAGGACGTTACAGAGAATTTTGGCAGTCAGACTTCGAGCTAGTAGGGTCAGACAAACCAGAGGCAGACGCTGAAATATTAATGTTGACAAACAGCCTTATGAACGGCGCAGGATTGAAGAAATGCGTTTTCAAGGTTGGGCACGTCGGCGTTTTGAGAGGCGTGCTAAGCGGGGAAAGATTGGATGATAAGGTGCAGAGCGCGGTTCTGCAATTGATGGATAAAAAGCAGTATGAAGATGCTTCTGGGCTTGTCAAAGATTCGGGCGCTTCAGAAAGGTGTTTAGCTGTTCTCCGAAGTCTAGTTGAGCTTAAGGGTTGCAATGCATTTGAAGTCGTGGGGAATGTGAAGAAATGTGTTGAGGGCTACGAGAAGGCCGTGGTTGCCGCTGAAAACCTCGATAGGATTCTGAAGCTGGTCGTGGAGAGCGGATGCGAAATTGACACAAGTGTGGAGGCTGGTTTTGCCAGGGGCCTTGAATATTATACTGGAATGATTTTTGAGGTGTACGTTCCAGAGCTCGACGTGGCTCTAAGTGGTGGTGGAAGATATGACAAGCTTGTCGAACTGTTTGGAGGAGAACCTGCACCTGCCGTGGGCGTCGCCAACGGGATTGACAGGATAATGCTAGCAATGCAAGAACAGAAAGTGATTCCGAAAGAAGCTGAAGAAAAGAGAGTAGTGATTATTCCCATAGGGGATGAAACTAAAGCCGAAGCGCTGAGGATTTCATGTGAGCTCAAGAATGCCAGCATAGTGGTTGAGTTTGAAGTCATGGGAAGAAAAATGGCTAAAGCTTTGGAGGACGCGGATAGAAGGAATATTGACTATGCAGTGATTGTGGGCAAAAAGGAACTGGACGAAGGAAAAGTTGTGTTAAAGGATCTGAAGAAACGAGAACAGACTACGTTGAAAATTGCAGAGCTTGCACAGGCCATAAAGAGTTAACGCACGATGAACACGTATTCCTTGTGAATCTCGATTCTTCCGAGTATGTTAGCACTCGCATGTGCTGGAATATGCGTGGAATTAGGAGTTAGCTGATTGGTTAAGGTATGCTGAATTCTTCGCCTTCCTCTAGTAGCACTACCTTGACCTTTGATTCGGCTTCAACTTTCTGTTTGAACTTTTGCGGGTCTGTATCCCAGCGGTGCATTGGTATGACAAACTTTGGATTAATAGCTGTTGTAGCCTCAGCAGCTTCAACGTTGTCCATAGTGTATTTGTCCCCAGTAGGAAGAAGAGCTACGTCGATGTGTTCAAGCTGCTTCATTTCAGGTATGAAGTCGGTGTCACCAGCATGATAAATCGTCTTCCCTTCGACTGTAATGAGGTAGCCGACTCCGTATCCTTTGGGGTGCCAAGGCTTTCCTGGAGACTTGAAACGCTTGTAGTTGTAGGCTTCTACGGCTCTGACTGTAATGTCGCCGAACGTTACTTCTTCATTAGGTTTGAGTGTTTTGACAGCCCCACCTATCTTTGAAATAGACTGCTTAGGGGCAAGCACAATGGTGCCTTTTTTGCGAACCTTATTAATTTTCTCTGCGCTACAATGGTCTGCATGAGAATGGGTTACCAATATCAAATCTGCCATTTCAGAGGTTTCAACAACCTTTCCATACTTTTTCAAGTCAACGTAGATGATCTTTCCTTTAGCCTTGATTTGGAAGCTGGCATGACCCAACGATTTTATTGATACCGTCATTCCAATCCTTCTTGGGATAGCTATTTC
>CAYGYP010000027.1:10169-11726 GCA_964354115.1 uncultured Candidatus Bathyarchaeia archaeon
GGCCTTTCTGTAAGAGAGCTCTGAGGACATTGCTAAAGACAATAACCTTGACTGCAACATTTTTGCAACGGTGTATTTGCTGCTGTCAAGAAGTTCTCGAGGTCACTTAGGCCTTGATTCCATCGTTTACTCTGAGCCTAGCCTAGGTGCTTTGATGCCTAGTAGCGAAATGTCAATGTTGCAGTCGCTATTTTTATTAATCGAGACCTGAGAGTAAATTCCCATGCGGGCAGAGATCGGAATCATTGGGGGGACAGGTTTTTGCGATCCGAGACTTCTCAAGAACGTTAAGGAGATAGAGGTGCGCACTCCGTATGGTCCGCCTTCTGATTCAATTGCGATTGGGGAATTGAAAGGAAGACGCATAGCATTTCTACCGCGACACTCAAAGAAACATACGATAAGGCCAACTGACGTCAATTCGAGAGCAAACGTATTCGCTTTGAAAAAACTCGGTGTTCAAAGGATACTTGCACCTTCAACGGTTGGTTCTCTGAAGGAAGAATTCAAACCGGGAGACGTCGTATTCATCGATCAGTTCATAGACAGGACAACCAGGCGAGAACAGTCATTTTACGTAGGAAGGAAAGTATGCCACATATCGGTGGCCGAACCAATGTGTCCGGAGTTGCGGCAGACTCTGATAAAAGCAGCTAGCGACGTAGGCGTCAGCACTCACAATGCCGGCACTTATGTTTGCATAGAAGGGCCAAGATTCTCAACAAAAGCGGAATCTAGAATGTTCAGGACATGGGGAGCAGATGTCGTGGGTATGACTCTTGTTCCAGAATGTGTTCTTGCTCGAGAAGCTGAGATATGCTATTCTTGTATAGCAACTGTTACTGACTACGACGTATGGAAGGATCAACCGGTTAGTGCAGCTGAAATCCGGGAAACTATGAAAGCAAACGTGGAAAAAGTCAAGGGCATAATTGCTGAAGCAATTCCAAATATACCGAAAAAAAGAAGATGCGAGTGCAAGAGCGCATTGCAGAAAGCCTTAGTTTGACTGGGTCTAATGGCTAAGAAATGAAGGATGAAAAATTGGATCTCAAATCGAAAATAAGGCGAATACCCGAATTCAAAGGCGTTGTTTTCTGGGATATAACTCCACTCCTGAAAGATAAGTACGCATTCAAACAATGCGTTAGACAGATGGCTGACCATTGTCGAGATAAGGACGTAGATGTTATAGTGTCAAGTGAAGCTAGAGGTTTCATATTAGGAGCAGCACTGGCTTATGAACTTGGGGTCGGCTTTGTTCCTATCAGAAAGAAAGGAAAACTGCCTTCAAAGGCAGTGAGTCTCACTTACCAAAAAGAATACGAATCAGACACCATTGAGATTCATGAAGATTCCATCGAGCCAGGTCAGAAGGTTCTACTTATTGATGATTTATTGGCGACGGGTGGCACGATCAAGGCTAATGCTGAACTAGTTGAAAAGCTAGGCGGAAAAATCGTTGGAATGGGCTTTTTGATAGAACTAGCGTATCTCCACGGAAGGGAGACCCTTGGGGACGAATATGAAATATTCTCAATCATAAACTACAAGACT
>CAYGYP010000028.1:0-11533 GCA_964354115.1 uncultured Candidatus Bathyarchaeia archaeon
ACAGGTACTACAAGTCCTATTACCGTAACAGGGCTTACCAATGGGACTGCCTATACTTTCACAGTAACTGCCACAAATGCCAATGGTACCGGTCCGGCAAGTTCTGCTTCAAATTCAGTAACACCTTCCACAGTTCCTGGACCACCGACAGGCGTATCGGCGACAGCAGGAAATGCTCAGGCCACAGTAACATTTACAGCACCGGCCAGTGATGGAGGTTCTGCAATAACTGGATATACAGCAACTTCAAATCCTGGCGGTAAAACAGGTACAGGAACTACAACAAGCCCAATTACAGTAACAGGTCTCACCAATGGAACTGCCTATACTTTCACAGTAACTGCCACAAATGCCAATGGTACCGGTCCGGCAAGTTCTGCTTCAAATTCAGTAACACCTTCCACAGTTCCTGGACCACCGACAGGCGTATCGGCGACAGCAGGAAATGCTCAGGCCACTGTAACATTTACAGCACCGATCAGTGATGGTGGCTCTGCTATAACAGGATACACGGCAACTTCAAGTCCTGATGGTCTGACAGGCACAGGTACTACAAGTCCTATTACCGTAACAGGGCTTACCAATGGGACTGCCTATAAATTTAGAGTAACTGCCACCAATGCCAATGGTACAGGTCCGGAAAGTTCTGCTTCAAATTCAGTAACACCTAAGATATGTATTAGCCCTCTTACTGTTACTCACACAGCCGGATCGGTAGCTCCTGTCACAAAAACAGTGAATTACGGACTAGTGGAATCAAATCTCTCAGGCGGAAATAAATGCTGGATAACCCAAAATCTGGGAGCCGATAACCAGGCGGGTTCAGCTACCGATGCTACGGAAGCAGCAGCGGGTTGGTATTGGCAGTTTAACCGCAAGCAGGGCTACAAACATGATGGAATCACCCGTACGCCCGGTACAACATGGATTAGTTCCATTGATGAGGCCAGTGACTGGACAGCAGCCAACGACCCCTGCACCATTCTTCTTGGTACGGGTTGGCGTATTCCTACCCAAACGGAGTGGACTAATGCCGGTAACAATGGCGGGTGGAGTAACTACAACGATACATACGCATCCGTTTTAAAGCTCCATGCTGCCGGGTACCTGGGCTACGGCAATGGTGCGCTGAACGATCGCGGTTCAAGCGGCTGGTACTGGAGCAGTTCGCAGACCAGTAGTACCCTCGGCTGGTTCCTGTACTTCAACAGTAGCTACAGCGGCATGAGCAACTACGGCGATAAGGCGAACGGCTTTTCAGTCCGGTGCCTCAGAGACTGACAATTAAGCGATTTAAGATTAGTTTCTAATCCAACTTAAAAAAGTATACCTATGAAAAAACTTATTATTTTAATTGCTGCAGGCATAATTCTTCTGAATGCCGGTTGTTCAAGTTATCTTTCTTTTGCGGTGGATAAGGGGTATCAAGAATACCTGAAATCGCCAGTTTCATTGAAAGTCGATAAGAAGTCGACCGAAGGTACGATAAAACTAACTGTTGTTTCAACAGATAAATGCGGATGCTACCTGGAAAAAGCAAATGAAAAAAAGGAAATAAGTGAGGAAGTCCCTTATCAATGTATTGGATTCCCCTTATATACGAGCGACCTGGGTGAAGAAATTAAAAATAAGGTTAATGAAGATAATGCAAAGTCTCGTGCCTATTACGTATTCGAATCATTTGGCCAGGTTGCAAAATTGTGCTTCGAACGACATCTGCAAACCTATTTCAGTGAGGTTAAGGTCGATCTTTTATCACCAAGTCAAACAGATGCATCGCCTTCTTCTATTATGAGTTATTATACTAAATTTGGCATAACAGACGATAAACATTTACTGGTAAAGCTGATTGCTGTCTCGGACAACGGGAAAACATTTGAAGGAGTCGGAAAAGCTACAGATAAAATGGGGAATGGAAATTTAGCGTGGTATGTACCAATAAGTATCGTCTTCTTCCCGCTGGGCTATGCAATTTGCACTATAATCCTAAACAATAAGTATAAAGAATTGATGATAAGAACTATGGCATGGTCTATTGACCAGGCAGCTGCAGATTTAAGCAAAAAAATTGCTGATGCCATTGCTCAAAATCCTGATCAGAACTTTCAGGTGTATGTGCTTCTGGAATAATATATAGAGAAATAAGTATTATTTCTGAGCACATAACAGGCTTTTATTATCATTTTAAGGCTACGCACCATTGATTTACTGACTGACAGGAATCAGCCCCGGAAAGTGCATTATGGTGCAGATCCCTCATTATCTCACTATATATCGTTATATATAAATCTTCTGAATTAAAACTTACTTCATGAACACAACGATAGCATATTGCGGTTTAGATTGTCACAGCTGCCCGATTCATCTGGCAACACTTGAAGAGGATCTTTCTGTAAAAAAGAAAATGAGAAATGAGATTGCTGAACAACTTGCCATTATTTATAAAACAACTCCGAAGCCGGAGATAATATCAGACTGTGACGGATGCAAAATAAATAATGGAAGATTATTTACTGGTTGTTCCGATTGTGAGATAAGAAAATGTGCAATTCAACTTAATCTTGAAAACTGTGCATATTGCCACGATTATGCCTGCGAAAAACTTAAAAAGCACTTTGCGATAGATCCGGTAGCACAGGACAGACTGAAGAAAATCCGTGAGACGATTAGTAACAAGGTTTAATAAATTAATTATCAGATACAAGAAGGGGAAAGACACTGTAATACTACACGATAATTTACATGAAAATGAACACTGACTTTGTGACAAATGAACAGTTATATGAGCAGGTTATTGAGCCTGTCGCAAGGGCAACCTCGTTTGTGTGGATAGGTACAGCCGATATAAAAGATCTGCATGTTAATTACAAAGGATCTGTTAAGTCTTTTTTATTCATACTCGATAGTTTAGTAAAGAAGAAAGTAGCTATCCGCCTTCTTCATGCAAAAGAACCCGGTGCAAACTTCAGAAGAAGTTTTGATAAGTATCCGTTGCTGTGGGATAGTATAGAAAGACAGCTTTGCCCGAGGGTTCATTTCAAGCATATTATCATTGATGGCAAATTCGCTTATTCAGGCTCTGCAAATCTTACAGGGGCAGGATTGGGAATAAAAAGCATAAATACGCGCAACTTTGAATCCGGAATTGTTACAAATGATCCTGAAATTGTTAAAGCCATAATGAACCAGTTTGATGAAGTCTGGATAGGTAAATTCTGCAAGAATTGCAAACGGAGGGATTTTTGCGGCGATCCGATTTTATAATTATCTAAAAAGTAGTTTAAGTCAACTTGCTTCTGATAATCCAGGCCAGCAACCATCAGAATTTTTTATATTTTTAATCTTAGTACATGACAAAAAACACTAACGTGTTGATTGTTAATAAATACATGCTCTTTTATTAGTATAAAACCTTGATATTCAATATGTTGTAAATGTAGTACCGTATAGACATCAATTTACCATTACTGCTCTACCTTATAGAAAAAACGATCTTTAAAGATCCTGCCAGGAATTGCATCATAAAAGGTAAAAAATCAGATTGGGAAGGCCTGCCCCAGACAAAGAGCCTGTTTCATGCCCTGAGGAATTGCGGACTTCCGATAGGAAATCTTACTTCACAACTTTTCGGAAATATATACCTGGATGATTTTGACCATTTCGTAAAACGTGAACTTAACATAAGGTATTACGGCAGATATGTTGATGATTTTGTAATCATTCATCACGATAAAGAGTATTTAAAATCTCTCATCCCTATCATTGCAAACTTTTTACTTTCAAAATTACAACTCACCTTGCATCCAAAGAAAATATATTTGCAACATTATAGCAAAGGCGTTAAGTTTTTAGGAACGGTAATAAAACCCAATCGCATTTATATTGCCCACCGAACCAAAAGTAACTTCTATAAAGCAATTGAAAAGCAAAACGCAATAGCAAGAGACCACAAACCGACAAATGAAGAACAGGTAGCATTTATAAGCAGTATGAATTCTTATCTGGGAATAATGAGGCATTACAAAACATACAAACTGCGTAAAGAAATGATTTTTAAAAACTTATCAGGTTGGTGGTGGAATTATGTTTACCCCGTGGGATATGAGAAATTTGTTCTAAAAAGGAGAATTATCCGTTAAAATTATTTAACAGGGTGAACCCTGTGATGAAGGAGGTTTTATTGCATATATAGAGGAGATTCCTGGCATAAACACACAGGGAGATACATTAGACGATGCTAAGGAGAACCTCTTCATTAGATTTATGAAACCCTCATCATTGATGAATTCAATTATCAAGGTGCATAGACTAAAGGTTATGATAATATCAGAAGGCACTGATTTGGCAAATGAGGGTTCGCCGGCCCGGCCTGTGGACAGCATGTGGGAAGCCGGCAACAAAAAATCATCATGTTTGGATAGAAAACATAATGTGCTTATAGCCTATTGTTTAGCTTAAATATTTTCTGATGAAAGGGGTAAGTTGATAAAATATATTGAGCGTAACGATTGTGTTTTACAAAGGGAGAGTTCGAAGCATAGCCTGTATAAAAATATATTCAGAGAATTTCTTCATATTCAATATCCAAGTCCATCTTTGTCATAACATATTGACGAAATTCTTTTGCAATATGCATAGCTCTCTCAATATCCTGGTCTGTTAATTCTATTACAGTATCAGGATATCGTATTTCAATTGCAAAATCTTCTAATTCAGCTGCTTTGTCATAAATTTCGCTTGTGACATTTTCTTTTTTGGAAATCAACCCGAGTAGATATGTTAATTCATGTGTCCTCTTAAATGGAATATTGAGAAATAAAAGATAAGATTTCAGATATTTCTCAACAGCTTGCTGGCAATGAAAGGTTATAGTATCATGGAATTTTGGAATATATATAAAGGTTATTTGAGCTGTTCCCAAGTCGTGATCAGCCTTTTCAATCCAAAGCCGGATAGTGTTAAGTTTTCCGCTCATAAATTGTCTTGCTGTCTTTGATTGCAGAATTTAAAAATGAATATTTATTTTTCAATTCATTCTCAAATTCCTCCGGTGTATATATTTTTAAGTCCATAGGAATTAAAAATCCATAAAACAACCGGCGAATCTCAATCCCTCTTTTATGTTTTGGCAAATCACTTTGTTTTACAATAATTAAGTCTAAATCGCTGTCCTCACTATAATTACCTTTAGCATACGAGCCAAATAGAATTATTTTTTCCGGATTGATGTTTTTTACAATCTTCATGGAAATTTCATCAATTTTCTCCTTTATAGTCATTTTAAATATTTTTCCGCAATTTATTAAATTTACCTGAATATGTCATGAAGACTTTGCAGTGTTTCAGCGAATTCACAGTTAACTGCAATCGGACTCAGGTTAATTTAATATAGGAACAATTGTTCAGCGATTTCAGAATGACTAATAAATAACAGTATTGTATTGCCGCAATTCGGAGAAATATATAATTTAGGGGGTAATGAAAGAGATTTTATTTTTATCAGGAAATTGTCTGAACCATGATTTGCATGATTAACCCTGTGGAATAGCAGCTCTGCTGCTCCCCGCTTGCGGGGATTCCACAGGGTGTTGGGTATGGGGCGAATTTAAATACTTCCCCTGGTAAAATGTCCCGGCTGAAAGCCCTGCCTCACCTGCTGTCATGCAGGCAGGATTTTAAATCGGACATTTCAGTCAATGTTGGCAGCATGTAGAGCCCGGCAGCCAGGATCTGGAACTCTGGGTACACCCGGTCTTCAGTAATTATGTGGACAGTACATGGTTCCGGAAAGGCGAAAGATTTAACAGCCAAATAACCTATAAAGTGAAAAACGATTTGCATATTGATTGAAAAAGCGTTATATTTGGTCAATATATTGACCATTTTTGTATGAGAACAATTTATGAAATATCTGAAAGAGCTGTCGGACAGGTATCCATTCAACATATCCGGACCCAGATTGAGTGGCTTGATCAGCCGGAACGATTAATATGTATTAAAGGAAGCAGAGGTGCCGGAAAAACAACTCTTTTGCTTCAATTTGCCAAAACAAGGCTGCATGATAAGCAATATGTTTATGTCAGCCTTGATAATCTGTTTTTTACTGAGAATAAACTCTTTGATTTTGCCGATGACTTCTCCAAGAATGGAGGTAAATATTTGCTGATCGATGAGGTGCATCACTATCCAAACTGGTCGGTTGAACTGAAAAATATCTATGACAGTCTTCCTGATCTGAAAATTATATATACCGGGTCCTCCTTATTGCACCTGACCGGAGGCAGGGCTGATTTGTCAAGACGAAGTGTTGTGCATACACTTCCTGGCTTGTCATTAAGAGAATTCATTGGATTCGCTGATAATATAAAATTTCCGGTATTTGAATTAGAGGATATCTTACGAAACCACGTTAAGATATCAAAATCTGTATTGACAAAAATTAAACCCATTAAAAAATACTCTGAGTATATTGAAATGGGTTACTTTCCTTTCTTCCTTGAGGGAAAAGAAAACTACAAAAGCAAAGTAAGTGAGGTAATAAATCAGGTGCTGGAGTCAGATCTTCCATATGCTGCTAAAATCAACTATAATAATATCCATAAGCTGAAACAGCTGCTTTATGTAATATCGGAAAGCGCTCCCTTTAAACCAAACATCGAGAAGCTGAGCGAAAGAATAGGCATTTCAAAAAACACACTGAAAGATTACCTGCATTACATGAACGATGCACTGCTGATAAGTCTTTTACATAAACAAAGTAAAGGTATCAGCAGGTTGACTAAACCGGAAAAGATATACCTGCATCATCCTAATCTGATGATGGCTATAACCGGCAGTTCAGTTAATACAGGGAATCTTCGCGAAACGTTTTTTTTCAATCAGGTTTCATATAACCATCAGGTAAATTACACGGATAATGGTGATTTTATGGTTGATAATCGGTATGTTTTTGAAATTGGCGGGAAAAATAAAACCGGGAAACAGATAACGAATATAACTAACTCATTTTTGGCTTTGGATAATATTGAGATCGGAAATAGAAATGAAATACCTTTGTGGCTGATTGGATTTTTATATTAAAATTGCGCCCCTCCATGAATGTTAAACATAAAATCAATTCTTTCGCTTTCAGATTGATCCCATTGCTATATTTCCTGGTACTTTCTGCTGAATCAATTCAGGCTCAGGATGTCACAATAACCATTATTTTGCGTGGCGTTTACGAAACCAAAATAAGCCTGCTCCCCTTAACAGGAACAGATGCCCTGAAACCGATAGTAATAATTGACAGTATAAAAAACGGAGGCACAGCTATATTAAAGGTTCCCGGGGAAAAACTTCCAGGTGAATTTGTCTTAAGGTTCGATTATAAGGATAAGGCCTCAAGTACTCCATATCCTTCCGAAAAGCGCATAATAATCGGCAGCCAGGAACTGGAACTCTGGTTGCATCCGGTCTTCAGTAATTATGCTGATAGTACATATTTTCAGAAAGAGGAAAAAGAAAACACAACTTATCTGCAGTTCTTCAGGGAAAATACCAGACAAAAAGAGATGCTGGGACTGCTCCAGAATTTTTTACTGAAATATGACGATCCGGAATCAGAATTTTATAAAAAAGGAATTACAGAATATGAGAAACGACGGGAAGCTTTCAACACCTGGATAAAAGAACAGATAAAAAAGTATAAAAGCCTGTTTGTGAGCAACCTGTTCGGTTTCCAGTTGGTACCTGAAATCAACTGGACAGGCACCGAAGCTGACAGAAAACAAAGCCTGAGAGACAATTATTTTGAAGGGATGGATTTCAGCGATCCGTTGCTGGTGAAAACCTCAACCATGAAGGAATGGATGGATGGGTATGTGAATCTTTATGGTGAACTGGCCATCACCATAGCTTTACGCGACTCACTCTTTACACTTGCCGGAAAAACAGCTATTGAAAAAGTTCGGAAAGGGAATCCCTTGGTCTATGGCTGGATGGTCGATTATTTCTTTAACGGCTATGAGAGCTTCAATATTGAAAAAGGAATTAAAATGCTTCAGCCTTACCTTGATGATCCGGACTGCCTTACCTCAAAACGACTGGAAATCAATAAACGTCTGAAGGGAATTGAAACACTGGTTCCGGGAACTATAGCTCCCAACATCACTATGACGGATGCTGAAAACAAACCGTTTGACTTAAATAGCTACAGGACAGAGAAGAAAAATATTCTTCTGCTTTTCTGGTCGGCAGACTGCAGTCATTGCGAAGAAACAGTGGGAAAACTATACCCCTGGTACCAGGATCAGGAGGTGAAGCAGAAACTTGACATAGTGGCAATCAGCGTGGATGAAACCAGTGACGAAATACTGAAATGGGAGAAGAAGATTAAGGAGCTGAAAGGCTGGACTCATTTAAGGGCAGCAGAAGGTCTGCGGAGCAAGGTCGCAAACGATTACTATATTCTTGGTGTTCCGGTCATGATTCTTATGGATTCAAAAACAAAGGAGATTACCGCACTGCCGGATACCATTGAAGAGCTAAAAAAATTGTTAAATGTATAGTGAAGGAGTATAATATTTTTAAGTTGCTAGTTGCTGGTTGCTAGTTGCTAGTTGTTTGATAATAAGCATCATGATTACTTTAAGAAATTTGGTAATTCTTTTAATAAGATTGCATATTATTCTGTTAATCAGAACTAACCAGGAACAAGGAACCAGCAACCAGCAACTTGAGTTTTTATTAAGTTATTGTTAATTATTTAACAATGAATACCACCAGGTCAATCCTTTTCTTCATCATTGCAGGAGCCCTGTCCGTTCCCTCCTGCGAGCCCGATAAAAAGATGGCTGTCGAGACAGGTGAGGTATCAAATATCTCAACAACAACAGCCGATGTAACAGGGGAGATCATTGATATTGGAGAAGGAGCGACCCAACATGGGCATTGTTA
Source organism: uncultured Candidatus Bathyarchaeia archaeon (assembly GCA_964354115.1). GTDB lineage: Archaea > Thermoproteota > Bathyarchaeia > Bathyarchaeales > Bathycorpusculaceae > DASPTR01. The sequence continues at coordinate 8,938 of CAYGYP010000028.1, forward strand.
TGGTACCACTGCAAGTCCGTTGATTACTGGAACAAAAACATCACTTGGCACGGCAGTCAAGGGCGATTTTACCAGCAACCTGACAGGACTTGAACCTGAAACAAAATATTATGTGAGAGCCTATTGCAGTCTTGGAGGAGAGGCGGCGTACGGCAGCGAAATCAGTTTCACAACAGCATCGGCAGCATTACCTGAAATAACAACAACAGCAATCACAAGCATAACAAAAAACAGTGCGGTAAGCGGGGGAAATATAACAACCGGGGGAGGAACCTCTGTTACAGCCCGGGGCGTTTGCTGGAGTATATCGACAGGACCAACAACCGATAATGACAAGACAACAAACAGCTCCGGTACTGGCAGCTTCTCCAGCAACATTACAGGACTGACATCCAATACACTATACTATGTAAGAGCTTATGCAACCAACAGCGGTGGAACAGCTTACGGAAATGAATTGAGTTTTACAACAAGTCCGGAATTTATTGTTACCCCGACAGTTACAACTTCTGAAGTGAACTCGGTAACTTCTAATTCGGCTGTCAGTGGGGGAGATGTTACCAGCGAAGGCGGTTCGCCCGTAACTGCAAAGGGTGTATGCTGGAGCACATCGGTCAATCCTACCATTGTCAACAGCAAGACCAATGACGGGACAGGCACCGGCAGCTTTGTGAGCAACATCACAAATCTGTTTGCCGGAACAAAATATTATGTTCGCGCCTATGCAACAAACAGCACCGGTGCATCCTATGGTGAGGAATTAAGCTTTACAACCAGTCTCGTTGTTCCGACACTCACCACAATTCCGGCAACCTCCATCACAAAGACAACTGCCACAAGCGGCGGAGACATTACAAATAGCGGTGGAAGTCCTGTGATAGTGAGGGGTGTCTGCTGGAGCACATCCCGGAACCCGGACGTTGACGGCAATCGTACCAGCGATGGTCCGGGAATTGGAACCTACTCAAGCAGTCTTACCGGAATGACAGGAAATACTACTTATTATATCAGAGCTTACGCAACAAACAGTATAGGAACAGGCTATGGAAATGAACTTAATTTTTTAACTGCAGCAATTGCGCCAACCATAACAACCAAAGAGGTAACTGATATTACTGCCACAACAGCCAGCAGCGGAGGTAATGTAGTTTCTGATGGCGGAACAGCAGTTACCTTCCGTGGTGTCTGCTGGAACATAACAGCAAATCCGACTATTTCAGATTCAAAAACGAGTGATGGTACAGGTGGAGGTTCATTTACAAGCAGTGTAACCGGACTGACACCTGGTACAACATATCATGTAAGAGCTTATGCTACTAACTCAGAAGGCACCTCATACGGAGCTGATGTTACTTTTACTGCAGGTGCTGTTCTGCCGGCTCTTACAACAACTGCAATTTCCGCTATTAAATCAACCACAGCTACATCCGGAGGAAATATAACAGCTGAAAATGGCTCGCCTGTAACCGCGCGCGGTGTCTGCTGGAGCACATCTGTTAATCCTACTACTGCTGATCCAAAAACCAGCGACGGTTCCGGCACAGGATCATTTGCAAGCAGTATTACCGGATTGACTCCGTGTACTGAATATCATGTACGTGCTTATGCAACTAATTCTGCAGGAACAGCTTATGGGGAGGATGTTCCTTTTACATCAGGTATAGCAGTGGTAACTGTCACCACTACAGCAATCTCTGAAATAACTTCATCCACTGCATCTTCCGGTGGAAATATAACAGGAACTTGTGCAACTACAGTGACCACCCGTGGTGTATGTTGGAGCGCATCATCAAATCCTACTACTACTGGTTCAAAAACCGATGATGGCACGGGCTCAGGTACGTTTGCCAGCAGTATAACAGGACTTACACCAAATACAACTTATCATGTTAGGGCTTATGCAACCAACTCTGCAGGAACAGCTTACGGGGAGGATGTCTCGTTTACCACTGGTACAATTTCCCCCTCTGCTTCCACTTCTGCAGCTTCTTCTATCGGAGCAATTAATGCTACTTTAAACGGAACGGTAAATCCGAATAATGCATCAACGACTGTAATATTTGAATATGGAACTTCTACTTCCTATGATCTTGTTGCTACTGCAGATCAGAGTCCTGTTACTGGAACTGCTTCTGTCAATGTAACCGCTACCATCTCAGGTTTGACAGCTGAAACGAATTATCATTTCAGGATTAAAGCGGTTAATGCAGCCGGAACGGTTTATGGTGATGATATGATTTTTAAGACAAGAAACGCAACAATAACCGATGCTGATGGCAATGTTTACAATACAATAACCATTGGTACACAGTTATGGATGGCCGAAAATCTTAAGACAACAAAATACCGTGATGGTACAAGCATCCCTAATGTGACAGGTACTGCTGAGTGGCTCGCTTTGACAGGTGGCGCGTATTGCGATTACGGCAATAACTCTTCCAATTCAGATATATACGGCAGATTATATAACTGGTATACAGTGATCAACGGACACTATCTATGTCCGGCCGGCTGGCGGGTGCCCACTGACGGAGACTGGACAACCCTGATCAGTCACATGGGAGGAGAAAGTATTGCCGGCGGAAAACTGAAAGAA
>CAYGYP010000029.1:0-11513 GCA_964354115.1 uncultured Candidatus Bathyarchaeia archaeon
CACTTGTTTTCAGGATCAGTTCTAGATAGCGCCGGGGAAGGGATTCGAACCCCTGCGAGCCCAAAGGCCCACTGGCTTGCTTGTTCTGACCCTTCTTGTAGGTTTCGATCTCGAGGCCAGCGCGATAACCGCTCCGCCACCCCGGCACTGGTTAAGAGGTTTTGCGAGGTAGCTTTTAGCTTTATCCAACGAAGGCATAATGGCATTTTATATTACTCAATCTTCAAGCCTACCACATGCTTGTGAAGGAAGGCCCATTGTCGCGTCTGACTCTTTCTTAAATCATATTTGTACCATATTTGGATCATATAGTGAACCGGGGGGAGGGCATCTGCGCACACGCACACAGAAAGCTGAAGAAACTTTGAAGGGCTCGCTACTGTTGACTGTGAAATCTTGACGATTTGCTAAGGAACCTGAACCGTCCGTGGGTGACAGAATTCGCGCGGGTACTCAGGACTCGTTCGCAAGATCGCGCATCACTGCATAGTCGAAACTATTGCTGCAGCAACGTTGCAACTACGCCACGACCTGTCGCAACGTGGGAAATCAGGCACTAACGTTCAAGACTCGAAACACAAGTTGAACATGGGTAAGCCGGGCTTAACCACAATTGCACACCAGCTACCGCGCGGAACGCACGAGTGACGGAAAAAGAAAGGGTTTCCCCGCTTTCCCCTTTAGTTTATCCCATTCAGTCAGAATCTTGAGGGCTTCGTTCGCAATTCTGATCGCCGTTTCCTCGGCTCCATCATCTCCAAACTCGTTCGTGCAGCGGTTTGCCACCACAGCGCACACCGAGCCTGCTCTTAGGCCATGGAGGCTTGCAAGCGTGTACAGTGTTGCAGTTTCCATATCAAAATTGAGCACGCCCGCCTTCTCCAAAGTAGGAAGCAGGTTCTCGCTCTGGGTTGAGCAGCCTTTGGCCGTAAGTCGACTTTGCCCAGCATAGAAATCTGCGGTTGTCGCGGTTACTCCAACATGATACTTGCTTACGCCTAAGCATTCAGCTGCTTCGATAAGCGCAAGCAGGACTTCATAGTGGGCTACGGCAGGATATTCTGGCATGATGTAGCAGTTGCTTGCGCAGTCGAGGCGAACAGCAGCAGATGAGATTATCACGTCGCCGCACTTGATGCCTCTTTGTATGGCGCCTGTACTGCCGACACGGATGAAAGTAGTTACTCCCACGTTTGCAGCTTCGTTGAAGGCTATAGCCATGCAGGCAGGGCCGATTCCGCTCGAAAGCACAGAAACTGGGACACCCTTATATCGGCCTGTAAAGCTGTGGAATTCGCGGTGGCTGGAAACCTCTTTCGCCGAATCCCAAAACTTTACGATCTTAGTAACACGATCAGGGTCTCCTGGTACAAGAAGATAGTTGGCAAGATCACCTTTTCCACAGGCGATATGATATTGTTTTCCGTTAGAGCTTACCTGACGCATCGTTACGTACCACAATTAAGAGTAAGCATCCGAAACTTAATAATAGTGCACATTGGAGAATTTGGCTCTTGTCAGACGAGCGGCGAAGAACGCGCGCTATTGTCTAGAGCGCCAAAGAGGGTGGACAAACTCTCTTTCTGAGAGAAGATGGATCGACCTACGGTTTCCTGGGCACAACCAAGTCAGCAATGTCCACGCTGTGCTCAAAGATCTGTCTCAAGAACGAAGCGACCGCCAGAACCAGCGGCACCACATCAAGCGACTGCGCCCTTGCGATTTCCTCTATGTTAACAAAGGCCTCTTCAATTCTTTCCTGCATCTCCCGCACACCTTCAGCTAGAGTCATGTCTCCATTCAGAAAAGCGTTTATAGCGTTCTCATGCGCCCCGAAGCAGGACGCGTGAAAGCCCACGAAAAGTCTTCTCAGATCATCGGCCAGCTTCGTGCCTTTCAACTCGATTATTTTTTGAGCCGCACGGACACATTCGTCCCCGATGGCTTCCACCAAACTTGCGACCAAACGGTAATCAAGACATTCAATAGGAGTGACACCTAATTTCCCGCTCAAACCAGGGTTTTGAACAATCGTCCTCAAAATCCGAACCAAAAGGAAGTAAAGCCTGTTACCTTCGTCATCACGGGCCACCACACTCTTTGCCAACGGCACATCTCCGTCCACGAAAGAGTTAACCACGTCACGATGCATTCCAGCAGCAATTGCATAGCTTCGCCGAAGAATCTTCTCAGGCGGAAAGCCTGACGGTTCCAGCAAACACTGCAAAACAATGCTCGAATAATCTTCCTCGACGATCTCCAGACCGATCAAGTGGTCGACAGTGCTCTTAACTGTGTCACGCACTGCAAAACTGACGCGATTCCCAGGTTCGATGCGAATTATGTCGAAGCCAAGCAGGTACTTGCCTATGATTTCACGGCTTAAATACGGCCCAGACCTCAGAGTAACAGTACGAGGAGAAGGAGCAACACCGAACTCAGGATCTATGAGCAGCTTGTTATCTCCAGTTTCGCTGACAGTGACAATGGACCCGCTGTTCAAACCATGACGTTTTGCCCACGGTTTAGGCACACAAACAAAGAAAGTACCGCTTGGCGTGCGTTGAACCTTGCGAACAGTACTCACATGCAACACCACGAGTAGATGAGCATGCGATCTTGGATAATAACACATCTAAACAAGACCTGAAAATATAGATTTGAATAGACGTGTCAGAATAGTATAGAAAAGTCTTGATGGGAATAGGTCTTGCAGCAAAAACCGTCAAGCCCGACAGGTTTAGCGCTTTCTAGAAGCAAAATGGTAGGAACACGTCAGATTTTCATAGACTGAGAGACTGGAAGCCTGGGAGCAGCCACCCGGTGCTGATTGCAGTTGACGCACCCTGCAGCTTTACAAAGAAAATATCCTGGGCGCGGATAAGGAAATGATGAGCAAAGGATTAAGAAAGCCTTGTCTCCAAGCCTTCTAGGTATGAAACTCCTCACGGTATGGGCCATTCGACTGAACAAGTTAATATCAGAAAAATGATATAGAACATTGCAGTAGCTCTGACCACATGCTTTCATGTCTACAGTCAAACTGAAATAATGGGAGACGAGCGAGAAAGCCAAATAGAGATACGCAAGTGAAAGTGTTGGAGAGCCATTAAGCTGTGAGTACACCTGAGAAACTGCGAAAAGCAGTCGAGTTAACTATTGCGGCAGGGTACACGTTGGATCAAGAGGCATTCGGCTTCCTAACCATTATAGCGGCCTCGGCAGATCCGACTGAAGTAATGAGTGAAGCGATAAAGAAGATGGACGGCTTGAACGAAAAGCCGCAATTTATCGATAGGGGCTTTTTGGAGCAATTGCTAGGAAACGCAGAGGCAGCAAAGGAGATAGTGGATCTGGCCCAGGAACCGACTGAAGAACAGCCTTCCCCACAAGCAACACAGGTAACAGAAGGGAAGGCATACTTCCGCCCTTACGCAAAGGAAGTTGAGGCAAGCATTGACATTATTGAGGATCCAAGTACCAAGCTGAGCTCAAGCGGGACAGTTGAGGATTTCTTATCTTACTTCCGTGACAGGTTTAGGCGAACTGAGAAGATGCTACGACAGAGGATAGACGTTCGAAGCGCATCGTCAGTCACAGATGCCCTCAGGGCCCAGCCCAAAACAAGGTTGAAGATAATCGGCATGGTAACCGAGAAGAGAGAATCGAAAAAGCGAACAATTCTATCAGTTGAGGATCTGCAGGAAAACATCACCGTGCTTGTACCTGAGAATGCCTCTGAAGAACTTAAGAAGAGAGCACAGCTGCTTTTGCTTGATCAAGTCGTTTGCCTGAGCGTTGTTAAGACAAGAAGCAACCTTGCAGTTGCCGAAGACATAATTCTGCCTGAAGTAGGCCAAAGGCAGCAACATAAGGCGCCAATACCAGTCTACGCTGTACTAACGTCAGATATTCATGTAGGCAGCACAAAATTCCAAAGGGAAGCCTTTAACCGCTTCATTCTATGGTTAAACGGAAAATACGGCAATGAACAAATGAAGGAAATAGCAAGCCACGTGAAGTATGTCCTGATTGCCGGCGATGTCGTCGATGGTGTCGGAATTTATCCTAATCAAGTAAGGGAATTGGCAATCAGAGACGTTTACAGACAATATCGTCTCGCAGCAAAATATATTGAGCAGATTCCTGACTACGTACAAGTAGCAATCATACCCGGAAACCACGATGTGCCCAGAAAAGCTCTGCCGCAGCCTGCGATATCAAACGAATATTTGGAGACTCTTCAAGAATCTAGGAATGTCTTTTCTCTTGGCAACCCATGCTATCTCAGCCTGCACGGCGTAGAAGTCCTGATGTACCACGGTCGCAGCCTAGACGACGTGATTTCAACAGTCCCAAACATGAACAACAACAACCCAGAGAAGGCGATGCGCTTGCTGTTGCAGAGCCGACATTTGGCGCCAATTTATGGTGGCAAAACCACGTTGTCAGCTGAGAACAGAGACTTCCTGGTCATAGAACGTGTCCCAGACATATTCCATGCGGGACATATCCACGCGTTGGGCTACTGCAATTACCGCGGAGTTTCGGTCGTTAACTCAGGCGGCTGGCAAGAACAGACAGACTACATGCAAAGGCTCGGGTTTACCCCAACCCCTGGCAAGGTGCCCGTCATTAACCTCCAAACGCTGGAAATCACTGTTGTTCCTTTCAACTAGAGTGGTCGACTTTGAGTAGCATAAACGTAAGGATCTTTAGGCTTGGGACCTGTTTCAACCATGATTGCTCTTGTGCTTTGTAAGGCATTTTGGCTGATAGTCAACCAAGCGCCCAAGTCTGCTGTCACTGGAAAAGACACTTGTGATGAGACTGCTGGCCATTTCAAGTCTGATCTTTTTTGTGCGGCCATACCTTCCCATGTTTATGATTTTAGCATTCAACAGACCCATCGAGTCAAGCTCGTTTACGAGCGAGCTTAGCCGTCGCTGAGTCAAGGGGCCGACTCCCATCTCCCCGCAGATTTCACTGTATACCTCGTAGATTTCGCCAGTGATAGCTCTAGCCGCATCGGTCTTGTTTAGGTGATAGAGGCTTAAGACCACAAGCTTCGAATGCATGGTTAGATTCTTCAAGGCCTCGGTCACGCGGTTATGCTCAATGTGTCTTTCAGCCTCTCTGACATGATCCTCACCTACAGCATTTACGCCTAGCCGCTCCGCAACCTCACCCGCAACCCGCAACAGATCCAGAGCCCGTCGGGCATCTCCATGCTCCGCAGCAGCCAACGCTGAGCAAAGACTAAGCGCCGCATCAGATAATGCACCTTCGTGGAACGCCGAGGCTGCACGTTCCGAAAGAATGTTTCTCAACTCACCAGCATCATAAGGCCTGAAAACTATTTCTTCTTCACTGAGCGAACTGAGAACGCGAGGATCCAGAAACTCCTTCAGCCGAAGATCGTTAGATATGCCGATTAAAGAGACCTTGCTACCAGACAGGGTCTCATTGACCCTTGTTAACTCGTAAAGAAGCCCGTCGCCCCGGCTCTTTATTAGCGCGTCCGCCTCGTCTAAAGCTATAATAAAAATGACTTTTAACGCGTCCAAACCAGCCCGGAATCGATCGAACAACTCCCCGACCGACAGTCCTGTGAAGGGTACAGAAACTCCTACACTCTGGCATAAGCTGGCAAAGACCCTATATTCAGATGCAACCATTCGGCAGTTCACATAACAGAACTTGACAGGCGCGCTGAACTCCTTTGCTTTTGTCTCAAGGTGGCTTAGCACGTATTTCGTTACCGCGGTCTTGCCAGTCCCTGTTTTCCCGTAGACGAAGATGTTAGAGCTTCTAGCCCCTTTCAACGCCGGAGCTACCGTCTCGCCAACCTGCCTGATTTGGTCCTCTCGGTGAGGCAGCCTGTTTGGCAGATAGTCATGTCGCAGGACTTCTCTGTCCTTGAATATCTTCGTATTGTTAACGAATTTCTCGAATACAGCATCAAGTATGTTAGTTTCAGGCATATACTCTCCCTCTCATCCAGATTTGAAGTTAACGCCTCTCTTTCTCAGTGCGAACATAAGCCCTGTCGTACAGAAAAATAGATGTACCCTTCAAGAATCCTAAAAGGAACGCAGGTCAACCATGAAGAGACCCCAGTCGAATGTGGGGCCACACCCCAGAATTTCCTGTGGAACTCTTTTTTACTTTCAAGAAGTAATGTTGTCGTCTCCTTTCTAGAGGAAACATACCCAGATGATAAACTACATACAATAAGTATATTACTTATCGTCGAAGAATTTAGATGTGTACTACAAAATCACACTTTTGATACGCTCCAAACTGATGGAGCTCAGGTACTCCAGTGGAAGCTATGGGGTGCCCCTCTTAACAAACTTGATTATCTCTCTTCTTACATTCACTCAGCTTCCAAAATCAATGTCAAGATCTTGGTATGATTTACGGCATGAATCGTACACTCCGCCTGATGTTTCCGAGAGTCTTATTCACTGTTTGAGAAGACCTTGTGAAATTAACTTGATACTGATCGATTTCTAGCCCTTTTCTCCAAATATTTACGTTTTTATGCCTCTTTTGTGTGAACTACCCACCCCTACATTTCTACTGGAGATCCGCCTATAGGCCTCCGCCTTTTCCTTTTCCTTGTTTCTGACGGCTGTGAAGCATGTATTGACCAGAAAACGTTGATTCTTCCTTCTTCGTGGATTATCTGCCTCGCCAAGGCTTTCTATTTTCGCTCGAATTCACCATAACACCTATAACTTGTGAACTGTAAAGTTGTGAACACTTCGAGTCGTGTCTAGTCGATGCCCGCAAGAAAAATGCGCGTTGAGCTATTCGATAGTGATGGTAATCGGTACACGATAGCATTTGAAGGACAAGTGACTAGAGACAAGGCTGTTCGACTGCTGGATCTGGTCGAGTTACTGGGCGGGGTGCCTAACGAGGAGGGCACCATGGGGCGAAAAACCAGCATTGCGGGCGTCGAGCTATCAAAGTACGAAAAGGTTCGCACGATGATCCAAAGAAGCTTTCCTCTTGTCTGGTTCTGTTCAAAGGAAGTTCGAAGCGTGTACGAGCAGGAACTTAAGGAGCCCATAGCACTGAGCACTGTGGCTACGTACCTTTCAAGGCTCGTGGCGAAAGGAATACTTGTGAAGACAGGGGCTCTTAACAACCTGAAGTACAAATTCGTTCAAAGCCTCCCACAGACCCAAGTTAAACAATCAATTCCCTGATTGCGGCGCACGGGTCAACCGTTTCCAAGATGAGGAACGTGAATTTTACGGGGCTTTCTACGCTTCATAATTGAGAATCTCTATTTTCGGCGCGCGCTCGGCTCAAGAGCCAGCAAGGCCTGGAACTTGCTCGTCACCTTGCTTATTTGACTCGGTTGTGAGGCAAAATATGCGTAAGGTCCGGTTATTGCAAGCATAATCTGATCTAGGTTGCTTCGTTTTCAGTCTTCTTCAACAGGGCCTCCATCTCTTTCTTAACACTGTACTTGAAGGGAATCTTGCCAGTATCCCTTTCTAAGTAGCCGCCTTCGTATAGTTTCTTCATCAATCTTGCTGTGTGTTCGCGGCTGAGTTTAACACGATATTTGATTTCAGGGGCCGTCTTCGGGCCCTCAGAAGCCAACATTTCCAGAACGGACAATTCAGTCTCAGTCAAAGGTGCTAAGGCCCGTTCTCTCTTTATTGGGATCACAGCCTGTACGTTGGACTCAGGAGCGGCATAGAATTGTCTGACCTGTTCATCCAGACCCGAAACTTTTGTTGCAAGTGTTGATTGGGACGTGACGAATTCGTTCATCTTCTGTTCAACTTCCTCCAATCTTGGCAAGATGCTGTCGCGCTCTTGCAGGGTAGACTCTAGCTTGACATCCATTGATTGCAAGGCTTTCTGCACTTCGCCCGTGTGCTTCAAGGCTCCATCCAACTTGGAGGAGAGGCCCTCCACTTTGTAAGCTGTGGTCTCCAACTCCTCAGCTTCACGTTGCAATTGTCTATTAAAACTGAGCACAATGTCCTCTACAGCTTCTCTTGCCTCTTCATATTCCTTCCGAGCTTTGCGAAGGATCCCATAATATCTGACTGCAACACCTACGGTCAAAACAAACAAGGCACTGGCGAGAATTACCGATAGATCTATCAATGATCTCTCCTCCGTGATCTAGCTGTGATCGCAGACAGTTCCGTCACGTTGCATCACAGATCACACTCACACCGTACGAAATTTAAGCCTTATGGTCTTTTCGATCCAGTTCATGGTAGCATGACGTCACACATCACACTTTGGTTGGAAATATGCTGCTCTTCATACGAATAGTCCATCGTTCCCGGAGTCGGCGTGTTCGTGGTCCTTTTAGGTTTTGCGGTTTGTTTCGGGCTCTTATCTATGGCCGTACCTTGGGTCCTGCTTTGGCTAGGGGCAGTCTGTGACTTGTGATGTCACACAGCTCTTCCTGATGGACTAGAAAGCTGTTTTAGGCTCGTTTCCAGTTCCTGCCTGACCATTTCTATGACTTTTAGTTGGTTATCGAGCTCCTCGCCCTTGTTAGGCATGTGCTTGTATGCTTCCAAGTATGTGTGCAACTTGTTTGATATTTCGAGGTACGGGTCAAGAGTCGTGTCTTCAAAGATGCCGAGATAGCCTAGGAGCAGTACTGTGTATATGGATCTTACGACGTTTTCTTTCGCCTGCGCTAGAGTTCTGTTAAAGGCGCCGCGGCTTATCCTGGCCTTTGTCAGCCTCAATTGGGCCTTTTCATCGTATTTCAGCTGTTTCCCCGACAGACCCTCAGCCAAAAGGTCAATTAGCAACGTTTCGAGCTGCGTTTTAGTTAAGTGGCTGTTTTTGGACAGTATGCCGACGATAGGGTCGTTTAGGGAGCCATTTATCCATGTCTGGACGTTCTCTTTCAGCTTCATGTTTCGCTCCAACCGGCTCCTTCAAATGGATACAGTTTCGTATACATGCTCTACTTTTAAAGTTGACGGGTTCTTCAGTTGTCGAATCAGTCCTGTCGACATAAACCATTTATTCCAAGGAAGTGAATGCGTAATGGGGAATGTTTTTTGGCGCGAGACTTTAAACCCGCAGACCGCCTGAAATGCATAAAGACGTCTGGAATACGCCGGTTTTTCGGTATGGCCAAGGAAATGCCTGATTGTGTCAATTTGAGCGTTGGAGAGCCCGATTTCTGTCCCCCAAAACACGTACTGGAGGCTAGTGCGCGCGCTGCAGTGGCGGGCAGAACTCACTATGAACCAACCAATGGGATACCTGAACTTCGTAAAGCGCTTGCAGAAAAGGCTAGTAGGGACTATGAGCTGAATTACGACCCAAACAATGAGATTCTAATTACCGTAGGTGGGACTGAAGCAATCTTCGCCACATTGTTTGGTTTGGTGAACCCAGGCGACGAAGTCCTTGTTCCGAATCCAGGCTTCGTACTTTACGAACCTTGTGTAAGGTTGGTGGGTGGTGTTCCAATCTGTGTTCCCATGCTGGAAGGGCGTGATTTCAGGTTGTCGATTGATGATGTGATGTCACTGATCACGGAAAGATCACGTGTGATTGTCGTGAACTCACCTAACAATCCCACCGGTGGTGTTCTTACGTACGATGAACTTGCTGGTTTGGCCAAGATTGCAGTGGAGCGTGATATGATTGTGATTTCCGATGAGGTCTACGAAAAGATACTTTATGATGATGCTAAGCACCATTGCTTGGCAGCTTTTCCTGGAATGCGTGAGCGAACGTTGGTTGTTAATTCTTTCTCCAAGACTTACGCTATGACCGGTCTGCGAGTCGGATATGTCTATGGTCCTCGCGAGTTAATCTCGGCAGTCTGGCTTGTGCATCAATACATGGTCTCCTGCGTGAACAGCTTATCACAATACGCTGCTTTGGCGGCACTGGAAGGGCCGCAGGATTTTGTTGAGGAGATGGTGAGAGAGTTTGACAAACGCCGACGCCTTGTTTGCGAGCGACTTAATTCAATTGAGGGTTTCTGTTGCACTCTTCCAAGGGGCGCGTTCTATGCGTTCCCGAACATAGGAGCCTTCGGCATGTCTTCGGAGGAATGCTCGGAATTTCTGGCGAGAAATGCGCGGGTCATAACGGTCCCGGGCTCTGCTTTTGGAAGCCGTGGCGAGGGTTATATCAGAATTTCCTATGCCGCAGCTTATGAGCAATTGGAAGAAGCCTTGGATCGTGTTGAAACTGCTGTGAGAGGGCTCAGGTGAGTCTTCTAAAGTTTCTCCGCGCCTTCTTTCAACTTGTCAAACAACTCCGGGCGCAGGTCCCTCAGTGCAGGGACAAATGTCTCAACGGGCCTGATGTCAGCATAGTCAACCTTGCCCGTTACTAGATCCTCTTCGTCATACTTGGCCTTCACGAGGATTCTTCCTTGCGGGCCGATGAGTCTGCTTCCTCCCCAAAACTGTAATCCGTCCTCAATGCCTACCAAGTTCACAAACGCCAGGAAAGCAGTGTTTTCCAAGGCTCTTGCGGTCGTCAGCGTCTCGAAGAACGTTCGCCTGACTGCTGGGGACGCGGAGATACATACGATAAGCTGGGCACCTTTCAACCGTGTCAGCCTGCTTACTTCTGGGAAGAAGATGTCGTAGCATATGATTAGGCCTATTTTGCCGAGTTCTGTGTCGAAAACTGCTGCTTCGTATCCGGGGCGGAAATATCTCTTCTCTTCGAATACACTGTGGGTTGGCAGATACATTTTTCTATACTTCCCGATAAGGCCTTTAGGGCCAACGAGAACGGCCGTGTTGTAGATCGTAGCTTGGGTCTTACCGCTTAGCTCTGGCATCCCGAATATTATGTGCAGCTTCGTCCTCTTTGCTATGCTTTCTAGAATGGTGGTCGATGGTCCTGGCACCGTTTCTGCGAGTTCGTAGATTTGATCTCTAACAACATAGCCTGTCAACGAGAGCTCTGGGAATATTACCATGTCTGCTGATTCCTTTTTGGCCCTGATCACTATCTTCTCAATTTTCTTCAGATTCTCGGTTTTGTTGGCTGCGTCGCAGCATATTTGTGCCAGAGATATCTTGAATTCTTCTTTCATGCTTATCCTCTCCTAAGTCTGAAATCTGCTCCGACTGTGCGATATTCAATTTTGGTAGTTAACAGCATTCGTCTCTTGTGCTCCGTATCAAGCCATCGGTGTTTCACTTTGAGAACAACTTCTTTTTCAATATTCAACTGTTTGGCTATTTCCTCCTCCTTCATGAAGTGTTCCAGTCCATAAAGAATGAGGTCAAGAACCTCGTATTTCAGCCCGAGTTCTCCTTCTGCAGTCTGACCCGGCCACAAAGCAGGCGAAGGCGGTTTTGCTATGATTTCTTTCGGAACGCCTACGTGTTCCGCAATTTTCCGGACTTGGGTTTTGTACAAGTCCATTATTGGCGATATATCCGCTGCGACATCCCCCCATTTCGTGAAGTAGCCCATCATCGTTTCTGACTTATCTGAGCTTCCACAAACGATCCTGTTAAGTTTGTTAG